>WTHW01000047.1 GCA_011526395.1 Alphaproteobacteria bacterium | reverse complement strand
TGTATAAGAGACAGAAGCATTTTTGGATAGTATGAAAGACCCTATATGGCGTCGTAGCCACTAGGGTCTTTTGTTTTTGTTTTTAGATGTTATTGCTTTGTTGCTTCTTGAGCGGCAAGGCGCTGTTGCTCAAGTGAGTGACGATAAACAGCCACAAAATCAACAGGTTGCAAATTCAGTGGCATAAAGCCGCCATCTCTTGTCATATTGCTGATAATGGCTCTTGCAAATGGGAATATCAATCTTGGGCCTTCGATCATCACAAGAGGGTTTACCTCATCAGCTTCGGCATCTGACACTGAAACAATCGCGGCATAAGTCAAATCAACAAGGAATAATGCTTTTTCTTCTGTCGACGCCTTGGCAGTGACATTTAATCTGACTTCATATTGTGTCTCATTAATCTTGTCAGCATTCACATTCACACCCACTTCGACTTGTGGCTGTTTGGTTGGCTCTAAATGCGCTGCGACAGCATTTGGGTTTTCAAATGATAAATCTTTGACATATTGCGCATGGATCATCACGTTACGCTGTGGCTTTGCCTTTGGCTCCTGCGCTGTATCTTTATCTTTGTCTGACATGGTTTTGTCCTTAAGCTAGAAAAGTTTGTCATTCGAAGGTGATATGTTTATCACGCTTTCACTTTTCGCGTATCATTTTTTTTCATGAAACTCGCCTTCGATCACATCATCTGTTTGTGGTCTAGATGTTTGTATCGAATCTTCATCAAATAAGTTTTGTGTGGTCTGTTGTGAGCTGCCATCGGTAAAGCCAGCTCCAAAGGGGCTAGATGAAAATGGTGTTTTCATCCCTGTCATTGTGCGGGCATTTAATTTAGAGGCGATAAAGCTGCCAATAATTGTGCGAAGGCCTGGGACAAAACATAATAATCCCATTGCATCAGTGACATAGCCGGGAATAAGCATCAATATCGCACCACAAAGAAGTGATAGAGATGAGGCAATCGCATCAGCATTCATTTGACCTTTTGCCAGAGAGGCGCGAAAGGATGCCATAACAATCGTTGATTGAGATTTAAGAAGCTGGATTCCGATGATCGCAGTGACAAAAATACCTAAGAAGGCAAGTAGTCCGCCGATAGCATCAACAACACCTGCCATCGCCTCAAATTCAACCCAGCCATAGATGACAAATGCAATAATTCCATAAATTGCCATTTTTTATCCCTCTTCCTTGCTCTTTTATAGCTCTGTTACTATGTATAAGTTAGCAATATCGTCTATCTTTTGATCGCTATGATTACATGCTAGACTGATAAAATACATTCTTACTCTTAACATATGGGGATTGTTGTGCCCGTTGTCGACATATTGATATTCGCTATTATCGCTGTGTTCTTAGTTTTGCGTCTTCGCAATATTTTGGGAACAAGAGATGGCTATGAACAAAAAAATGATGAAACAGGTCGTTTTTATCGTCCTACAAGCGAAAGTCTTGAGGATAAAAATGGACCAGTTGATAATGTCGTGCCATTGCGATCAGAAGCATTATCAGGCTCTGGCGTTGCGGCCATTAAAAAAGTTGATCCCTCATTTCAAGATGACCAATTTTTGCAAGGTGCGGCATCTGCGTTCCAGATGGTGCTTCATGCCTATGCTGAAGGTGACTTAAGCCAGCTTCGCCGCTTGTTAGGGTATGATTTGTTCAATGAATTTTCTGAAGCTATCAGAGAGCGCAATGCAGATAATGAATCATTGTCATTAACAATTGATGAAATCGAAGATGTGCAGTTGCTAGATGGTGAGTTGGTCGATGGTATCGCCTCTGTGACAGTGCGCTTTGTCAGTAAGCAGTCACGTCATATTTTTGATGCCGAAGGCAATGAGATTATTGATGATGCCGCAGATAAGGAATCTGTCATTGATATTTGGACATTTGAGCGTGATACACAAATCGCAGATCCAAATTGGAAGCTGGTTGAAACATCATCCGAAGGCGGAGAGGATGAATAGTGACGGCGTCATCTTCTCATGAAGATAATGATTTATGGGCTGAGGTAACAAAAACAGTTACCCCAGCCAATCGTGATGACGTACTGATAAAAAAAGAGACAAAGCCAGCTAAGAAAAAGACAGCTGGTAAGCAAGGCAAGGCGCAAGCAACAACAAGCGCCTCACCTGCTTTGCAAAAACCCCAAACAAAACCATTTGTAAACCCAGCAGATCTGCGCTCTAAGACACCCTCAATGCGCGCTGGCATTGATAATGCCTCTGCGAAACGCCTGACCAAAGGCAGTTTTAGCATTGATGATAGACTTGATTTACATGGCAGATCAGAAGCACAAGCTCATAAAGCATTGATGCAATTTGTCCAGCAAGCAGCGCGTAATGGGGCAAGAACCTTGCTGGTCATTACTGGTAAAGGGGCAATGGGTCAGGGCGTTTTGCGCCGCAAAGTACCAGAATGGCTGAAAGAATATCCGTTGAAGTCTCATGTTCTTGCCATATCACAAGCAAGCGGCAAAGATGGCGGCGGCGGCGCCTTATATGTTCGTTTGCGCAGACAAAGAGATAGTCAATGACACCCTTTGGTGTATTAATGCGTCATTGGCGCCATGAAAAACAGGCAACATTGGCACAGCTAGCAGACTATCTTTCTGTATCGCCTGCTTATTTATCTGCATTAGAGCATGGCAAAAGAGGTAAGCCTTCTTTCGCGATGGTCGATCAAATTTGTGTTTATTTTGAATTGATTTGGGATGATGCAGAGGCTTTAAAACAAGCAGCACAATTATCGCATCCAAAACCAACCATCAATACATCTGACCTTGGGCCTGAAGCTGTCAGGCTCGCCAATGGGTTATCCCAAAATATAGACAGATTATCTGATGATGATTGCAAGGCACTTTATGAGGCCCTATTGGCGCGGCTATAGGCTCTTTTAGCGCTGCAAGAATTGTAAATTATTGAAAAAACTGTTACATGATGAGGCAAAACAGGCCTTTTGGTCATCATATACAAGCGGATTCACATTATGAGACAGGCAAATATCACTCGTAAAACAAATGAGACTGAGATTTCAGTATCTTTGCGCCTAGATGGCACAGGACAAGCAGATATCACAACAGGTATCGGGTTTCTTGACCATATGCTTGAGCAGCTTGCGCGCCACTCTTTGATGGATTTGACCTTATCAGCACAAGGTGATTTGCATATTGATGCGCACCACACTACAGAAGATACTGGCTGGGCGATTGGGGCTGCTTTGAAAGAAGCGCTTGATGACCGCAAAGGTATTTCACGATATGCGCATGCATATCTGCCGATGGATGAATGTTTAAGCCGCGTGGCAGTAGACGTATCTGGCAGGCCGTTTTTGGTATGGCGCGCTGAATTACCATCACCAATCTTAGGTGACATGGAAACAGAATTATTCCGTGAATGGTTCCAAGCTTTTGCAATGGGCGCTGGTATCACCTTGCATGTTGAAAATCTATATGGGGTGAATACGCACCATATTATTGAAAGCATCTATAAAGGCTTGGCGCGTGCGCTTCGTGATGCCATTGCCATTGATGAAAAACAGGGTGACAGAATCCCGTCAACCAAAGGTACATTGGGCGGCAGCTTGTGAGCAAAATCGCAGTTATAGACTATGGGTCTGGTAATCTGCGTTCTGTTGTGAATGCTGTCAGAGCAGCAGCAAATGAGCTAGGTCGCGAAAGTGATATCATGCTAGCCACAACAGCAGATGAGCTATCATCAGCAGATGCTATTATTTTGCCAGGTGTTGGCCATTTTGCAGATTGCCGTGCCAATTTGGCTAAGGCGCAAGATATGGAGCAGGCTTTAAGCGAGCTTGTGCATGAGAAAGCTGTGCCTTTTTTAGGGATTTGTGTTGGCATGCAAATGCTGGCAGATGCTGGTCATGAAGGGCAAGTGGTACAGGGCTTATCATGGATTTCAGGTGACGTTTTTAAATTAACGCCGCAAGATAGCAGCTTGAAAATACCGCATATGGGCTGGAACCAATTGCATTTTGCAAAATCGCACCCTGTGACATCCTATATGGCGCAAGATGCACAAGTTTATTTTGTTCATAGCTATCATTTCAAAGCCACAGATGAAGCTGATATTCTGGCAACCGCTGATTATGGTGAGGCGATTGTATCTATCGTCGCCAAGGACAATATAATCGGCACGCAATTCCACCCTGAAAAAAGCCAACAGCAAGGCCAAGCATTTTTACGTGGATTTTTGGACTGGCGCCCTTAAAATCAAAAGGGCATTAGAGGAATTAAAATTCATATGAGTACAGAATTTTCTGCCTTAAATAGAGCAAGAGTCACGTTAGAAAATGCCGACGAGCTATCTGCGAGCGATTTGTCTGAATTATGTGATGCCACTGAAGAAGCAATTAAAAGTGGTGGTGGCTTTGGCTGGTTAAATGCCCCGCCCCGCAATATCTTAGAAGATTATTGGCGCGGCGTTTTGTTAATTCCAGAAAGAAGCTTGATTGTCGGCAAGGTTGATATGGTCATTGCTGGCTCGTGCCAAATTGTAAGGCCGCCAAAGGCAAATGAAGCACAGGCTTTTGCTTGTCAGTTAACAACATTTTTCCTTGCCCCATGGGCCAGAGGCTATGGATTGGCACAAAAGCTAGTTGATGAGGCCACTGATTTTGCAAAAAGTCAGGGTTTTTCAGTCATTAATTTGGATGTCCGCGCCACACAAGAGCGCGCGATCCATTCATTTGAAGCTTGTGGATTTAAACGATTTGGTGAAAACCCCAATTACGCACTCGTCGATGGTGAGTATGTAACAGGGTATTATTACGCAAAAGAAATATAGGGTTCATTTTGGTCAGTTTCATATTGGCCTCAAAAATAATGAAGTAGGAATGAGCATGTCCCAATTTGAAATTTATCCAGCAATTGACCTCAAAGATGGGCAGGGTGTGCGATTGCTTCATGGTGATTTTAATAAAATGACAGTCTATGCCCCTGACCCGGCGGCAAAGGCGCAAGAATTCCTATCGCATGGGGCCAATTGGGTGCATGTGGTTGATCTAGATGGTGCGCTTGCTGGTGAGGGTGTCAATGGCGAGGCTGTTAATGCGATTTTAGCAACAGGGGCAAAAATCCAACTAGGCGGCGGTATCCGTAATCTTTCCCATATTGAAAGATGGCTAGGAGCCGGCGTCTCGCGTGTCATCTTAGGCACAGCGGCGTTACGTGACCCTCAACTTGTGATTGATGCGGCCAAAGCATTTCCAGATCAAATCGCTGTTGGCGCAGATGCTAAGGATGGCATGATAGCAGCTGAAGGCTGGCTTGAAGTATCAAATGTCAAAGCAACAGATTTGGTACGCCGTTTTGAAGATTGCGGTGTGGCGGCAGTGATATTCACAGATATTGGCCGTGATGGCGCCTTAACAGGTGTGAATGCCAAAGCAACAGCTGAGATTGCAAGAGCTGTCTCTATTCCTGTCATTGCCTCTGGCGGAGTTGCGGGGATGGATGATATTCATGCCTGTCTTGCAGAACGTGATAGCGGTATTGCAGGCGTGATTACAGGGCGTGCGATTTATGATGGTCGCCTTGATCTTGAACAAGCCATATCGGCTGCCAAAAAGGGGTAGGTCATGTTAAATGCGCGCGTTATCCCTTGTTTAGATGTTCATGATGGCCGTGTTGTCAAAGGGGTGAATTTCGTCAATTTGATTGATGCTGGTGACCCTGTGGAACAAGCTAAAATCTATGATGCGGCTGGAGCTGATGAGTTATGTTTGCTTGATATTTCAGCCAGTCATGAAGGGCGCGAAAGCATTTATGATGTGATTGCCAAAGTGGCTGATCATTGTTTTATGCCTCTTACTGTTGGCGGCGGTGTGCGTCAGGTTGAAGATTATCGCAAAATGCTATTATCAGGGGCTGATAAGGTATCTGTGAATTCATCTGCTGTAGCAGATCCAGAGTTATTAAGCAGAGCGGCAGACAGGTTCGGATCACAATGTGTGGTGCTTGGCATTGATGCTAAATTAAATGATGATGGTATGTTCGAAGTCTTTACCCATGGTGGGCGTAAAGGTACTGGCATTGATGCTGTCGAATGGGCGATGCGCGGTGCTGAGCTTGGTGCTGGTGAGATATTATTAACCTCTATGGGCGGTGATGGTACCAAAGATGGGTTTGATTTACCCCTTACAAGAGCTGTATCTGATGCTGTATCTATCCCTGTGATTGCATCAGGTGGGGCTGGTAAGGCAGAAGATTTTGCAACAGCTGTAACGCAAGGTCATGCCTCTGCTGTATTGGCGGCATCTGTGTTTCATTTTGGACAGATGACCATTGATGAGGCAAAATGTGCTATGGAAGACGCAGGTGTGCCAGTCAGGCGCCTGTCAAACGGGTAAGGAGTTCAGGATATGACATATAATGCGAGCATATTAGACGAGCTTTTCGCCGAAATTAGCGCAAAAGCAGATGGCAATCCTGAGACAAGCTATACAGCCAGTCTGATAGCAAAAGCACCAGACGCCCCTTTGCGTAAATTATCAGAAGAAGTCACAGAAGCTATCATTGAAGCGATGAGAGGTGATGGTAGCGCGCTGGCATCTGAATCAGCTGATATTTTATATCATCTGTTGGTCGTGTGGCAGGCAAGCGGCGTTAAAGCTGAGGATGTGTGGCAGATTTTAGCTGATAGACAAGGCACATCAGGGCTTGTTGAAAAAGCAAACCGTCAATCTTAAACTCCCGCACGTCATAATCTAAGGTGGTAAGATATGTCATATGATACTGAAAATATTTTCGCAAAAATCCTGCGCGGTGAAATCCCATGTAACAAACATGATGAATGTGAATATACACTTGCCTTTCATGATATCGCGCCACAAGCACAGACTCATATTTTGGTCATTCCAAAAGGCCATTATGTGGATATGGCAGATTTTTCACAAAATGCCAGCGCAGAAGAGCAATCAGCCTTTATAGCAGCGATTGGCAGAGCGGCCAGATTGGCTGGTCTTGAAGATGGTGGGTATCGCATCATTGCAAATAGCGGCGAGAATGCGCATCAAGAAGTCCCTCATCTACATATGCATATTTTGGGTGGTGAGCCCATCGGCCCTCTTCGCGCCAGATAATGGATATTGCCTCTAATTTTGGGTCATATTTTTGTTGAATCAAAATCTTAACGCTACGCATAAGTAAGCATAAGAGGCTTGCCAATCCCGGCAGGCAGTGCATGCGATAAAACTTATGAATGCAGTGATACATACTGTTGCCTTTCGTGGTCTTGATACTGTGCCTGTATCTGTGCAGGCGCATCTATCAAATGGCCTGCCAGCCATGACGATTGTCGGCCTTGCTGATAAGGCCGTTGCAGAATCCAAAGAACGCATCAGAGCAGCGCTTTCTTCGATGGGGCTGTCCCTACCTGCAAAGCGGATTGCCATAAATCTTGCGCCAGCAGATGTCACAAAAGAAGGGGCGCACTATGATTTGCCCATCGCACTTGCCTTGATGGTGGCTATGGGCATTATCTCGCAAGATGATCTCTCAGAAGCTGTGATTATTGGAGAGCTTGCACTTGATGGAATGATTGCCAATGTCGCAGGCACCTTATCAGCTGCTTTATATGCCTCTTCCTGTCATATGAGCTTAATCTGTCCACATGGAAATGGTGCAGAAGCAAAATGGGCAGCAGGTGGTGAGATTATAGCAAGCCCGTCTTTGATAGCATTGGTGAATCATCTAAAAGGGTCAAGCCAGCTACCAGCACCCAAAGAGGTCACAGTGCGTGCGCCGGATGCTTATCCTGATATGAAAGATGTGAAAGGACAAGAGACAGCGAAACGTGTCTTGGAAATCGCAGCGGCTGGGCGGCATCATTTGTTAATGGTAGGGCCACCTGGCGCTGGTAAATCTATGTTGGCAAGTAGGCTAGCTGGGCTGTTGCCCCCATTACAGCCACAAGAAGCACTTGAAGTCAGTATGATACAATCTCTTGGTGGGTTGTTATTAAATCAATCTGAAAATGATGGTATTACGCAAACAAGGCCCTATCGAGACCCGCACCATTCTGCCTCAATGGCGGCTCTAGTTGGTGGCGGCGCAAAGGCAAAGCCAGGTGAGATATCTTTGGCACATCATGGTGTTTTATTCCTAGATGAATTACCAGAATTTCAAGCAACAGTGTTAGATGCGCTTCGCCAGCCGCTTGAGACAGGTGAAGTTGTGATTGCGCGCGCCAATCATCACATAAGATACCCTGCAAAATTTCAGTTAGTGGCCGCTATGAATCCCTGCCGGTGTGGGTATCTAGCAGATGCTTCTAGAGCCTGTAGTAGAGCGCCCATTTGCGGCAAAAATTATGTCGCGAAATTATCTGGCCCCTTACTTGATAGATTTGATCTCATCATAGATGTCACAGCTTTGCCTGTGACAGAGCTATTAAATGATACGCCCTCACCTTCAACTGCTGAGATTGCTGAAAAAGTGGCAAATGCTCATATATTTGGCGCGCATTTGCCAGAGGATAGCCGCACATTGACGCCTGAGATAAAAGGGTTTTTGACAAAGACGATTGAGAAGCTTGATATCACTGGCAGAGGTTATGAGAAAATTATGCGCGTGGCACGCACTATCGCCAATTTGGATAATTCAGCTGAGATTCAAAAGCATCATATTCAAGAAGCGATTGCTTATCGTAAAATGCGGTTGGTCTTGTAGCTTTTGTGATTTTTTTCAATCGCATCAAATGTTTTTTCCGCCAAGCTGATGCCTGTAAAACGTTCAAACTCTCTGATGCCTGTGGGGGATGTCACGTTTATTTCGGTCAGATAGTCACCAATAACATCAATGCCCACAAATAATAAGCCACGTTCTTTTAAGACAGGGCCAATGGTCTGACATATCTCAATATCACGCGGAGTTAGCTCTGTGGCTGTTGCCTTGCCGCCCACATGCATATTTGAGCGCGCCTCATCTTTTGAGGGGATGCGGTTAATAGCGCCAACTGGCTCGCCATCAATTAGAATAATGCGCTTATCGCCTTCTGTAACTTCTGGCAAAAAGGCTTGCACCATGACAGGCTCGCGGCTTGCGCTAAAAAACATCTCAAGAAGGGCGTTAAAATTCTTATCATCTTGCTTTAGCAAGAATACGCCAGCACCGCCATTACCGTATAATGGCTTAATGATGATATCTTTATGTGTTTGCCGAAATGAGATAATGGCGGCCTCATTACGAGATACCATTGTTGGCGGCATAAGCTCTGGAAAATCAAGAACGAGAATTTTCTCAGGTGCATTGCGCACCTCTGCAGGATTATTCACCACCATCGTTGTTGCTGGTAGATGTTCAAGCATATGTGTGGCAGTGATATAGGACATATCAAAGGGTGGGTCTTGGCGCATCAAGATCACATCCATCTCTGATAAGTCTGTATAGATAGCGGCCTGTTCATCAACATGGTTGCCAATTTCATCACGCACATGGATTTTATGCAGATCAGCATAAAGTATGCGGCCATCAAGCGTCAGGCTATCTGGCAGATAATAATATAACTCATGGCCGCGTCTTTGCGCTTCAAGTGCAAAGGCAAAAGAGGTATCGCCCGTGATATCTATCCCGGCGATTGGGTCCATTTGGATAGCAACACGAAGTGACATATCGCTTAATCACGTCTGTCAGAGCTAAGGATGATATAATCTATAACTTTTTTCGCAAATGGCAGCTCTTGTGCGAGTGCTATCACGCGGGCGCGCTCTTCTTCGGTTTCAGCAACGCCTGATAGATACACAATACCATCAACAACATCGATTGAATAATTCAAAGAGGATACAGCGCCATCGCCGATGATTTTCAGGCGAAGCTGGGCGGCGGCGGCGAAATCTTTTGCACGGTTTTTAATGGAGGTTTCCTGTGAGATAGTCACTTCATTGACAACTTCACGCACACCTTTGATTTCCCATGCGAGCCTTGTGGCTGTGATTTTCTGTTCTTGTGTTGGCACAATACCAGTGAGTAAGACAGCACCTTCATTCACAGTGATAGAGACGCCTTGTACCAAATCCACATCTTCTCTGAGGAATTTATCAGCTAGTTTTGTATTAATGACACCATCTGCAACGGATGTCGAAAAGCCCTTTTCAGTTGAAGAGGCTGCAACAGCGGCAGTGCCAACACCAACAAGAGCTGGTGCGCATGCGCTAAGCGCCAAGCTAAGGCTAATCAAAAGTGCGGAGATGATATAAGACAGACGCGCCATGAAACTATTTCCTTATTTGCCGTGCCATTTAGTGATGTAATAGTCATACCCTATTTTACAGATTTGTCACAAGCCGCTTTTGCAAGTGGTATAAAAGCCCCTAGAAAAAAACATGATTTTCAAAATGATGTAATTTGCCGCGCCTTGTTAAGACAATCACATCAAATTGACAGCTGGTATGATGGGGGCTTGTTAATTTCATATGTGCGAAATGAGCCGCCCTTGATAGCCGTTGTAATTGTTGTGAGGTGACAGGATTATCGCTGGATATGAATTTGGTACGATATTTCACTTCCAAAAAGCGCATATGCTGTTTTCTTTGGAGGATGAGATCAATCTCGCCAAACGGGGTTTTATATCGCCATTTCACCAAGCGCCAGCCGCGGCATGCGAAATATAGATATATTAGTAATTCTGCAAGTTTCCCTGCGCGTTCTGCTGAACGGTAAGCGCTTTTTTGCCTGATGTGATTGGTGCGCTTACCCATGTCTTTTACGCTTATGGTGTCTTGGTTAAGGCAAGTGCCATTTGATAGACAGCTTTTCGCGGTTTGGCAGTCAGGCTTGCTACCTCTGCCACAGCATCTTTTACAGATAAATCTGTCATGCGTTCACGCAATAACTCAGCGATATCATCATCACTATATTCTACTTGCACTTTTGGCGGCGCGATGACGAGAACAAATTCTCCTTTTGGGCGCGGTGCCTCTTTGAAATGCGAGATCATCTCTGATAGAGGCAGCGATATCACCTCTTCATGTAATTTTGTGATTTCGCGCACTAAGGCTGCGTCACGCTCGCCCCAAATATCAAATATCTGCTGAAGGTTGGCTGATAGCTGGCTCGGGCTGACAAAAAATAAAGATGTCACTGAAATATGGCGGCATTCTTCTAGTAATTTTGTGACTGATTTCTGCTTGTCTGGCAGGAAGCCATGAAATAGAAAACGATCTGTTGGCAGGCCTGACAAGATGAGTGCCAATACAGGCGCACAAGCACCAGCTGTTGCTGTGACAGAAAAGTTACGTTGTCTTGCCTCACGCACTAGCTTAAAGCCAGGATCTGAAATCAAAGGTGTACCAGCATCACTGACAAGCCCCACTTTTAGTCCCTTTTCAAGAGCAGACATGATACGTGGACGCATCACCTCACCATTATGATCATGATAAGATATCAAAGTGGCATTTGTTTTAATATTGAGAAGAGAGATGAGCTTAGTTGTGGTTCGTGTATCTTCACAAGCGATTAAATCAGCATCAGCAATGGCTGTGATGGCGCGCTCTGATATATCGCTAAGATTGCCAATGGGTGTTGTGATAAGGGTCAGCATAATTTTGCAAAAATAGAGATAGATTTGTCAGGTTTGGTTAAGCTTATCATAGAAGCAACCATCATGATATCATCTAAATGAAATCAAGAGTTAACAGCGCGGCTGTGCTTGATTATAGTGTTGTCATGATGAACAACTCTTTTCATATCTTTGCAATGCGTAAATTCACGTGGCCTATTTTGTGCGGTGCCTTGTTTTTGGCAAGCTGTGCACCTGTTGAGGTGCCCGTAAAAGCGCCTGTAAAAGAAACAGTGCTGGCGCCAAAATCACAAGAGGTGACAGCAGAGGCAGATAATCAGAGCCTGACCCAAACATCAACAGACAAGACCACTGCCACAACAAATGAAAGCCTGATTGCGGAAATTGATTCAGTGGTCAAAGCACGTGAAGAGGCAAAAGAAAAGGCTGAAGCAGAAAAAACAGCTGATAATGCAACAGATGATGTGATTGCGTCTATTATTTGGGAGTTGGAAAAAGGCGACAATCAAACAAAGGTCGAAACTCAGACGCTTAGTTTCGAAGAATTAATACCAGAAGGGCGCGATCCTTCGCTTGAAGAAGCGGCTCTTGATGCGGCATTTGCGATGCTGCGCGCCCCAAAAGACGCCCCCTTACCACAACGCTATGAGATTCCAGAAAAAGCAGCTGGGCAAAGGCGCATTGGTGTATTTGTGCCTTTATCAGGTGAGCGCGCCATTTATGGCAATCAAGTCGCAGATGGCCTAGAGCTAGCAATGTTCCAAATAAACGACCCTGAAATTGAGGTTTTATATTTTGATACAAGCAGCACAGATGCGTTAGGCTCCTTGGCACAGCAAGCTATCAAAACGCAAATAGACATCGCAATCGGCCCGTTATTCAGCGATAATGCGAAAGATATCGCGCCTTATTTATCAGCAGATATGATACCTGTTTTATCATTATCAAATAACCGTGCGATTGCATCGCCCGGATTGTGGGTTCTAGGGCTGTTGCCAGAACAACAAATTGATAAGGTTTTAGCAGAATCTATCCTGAATGGTCATGATGAGATTGCAATATTATCAGATCAATCTGCTTATGGCGCTATGGTCACATCTCATGCTGTGAAGAGATTGCAAGAATTTGGGATAAGCCCGGCAAGTGTGATGGTGGTTGATGGGACAGTTGGTGCTGATGATGAAACCCTCGTATCACAGCTAAAGAGATTTACACGCTATCAGCCCTTAGAAGATGGTCAGCTGGTTGAAGATATACCACCTCCTTATGATAGTGTTGTGATAGCTGGTGGTGCCAATTTTGTCTTAAAGGTTGCGCCATTATTATCTTATTATGATTTGGGGCCTGATAGAGTGAATTATCTTGGCACAGATTTATGGGCAAATGCTGGCTTGCTGGCAGAGCCGTCCTTGCAAGGGGCTTATCTTTCAACCCTGTCACCTGATTTGCGTGCCAATTTTGCAAAACGATATGATGAGCTTTATAAAATCCGAGGCTCTTCTTCAGCGGGGTCTTTCTTAAGCCAGCTTGGCTTTGATGCGTTTGCAGTTGCGGCATCAGCTTCGGATAAAGCAAGTGCTGTAACAGATAATGAAACACAATCATTGCAGTTGCCGATTATCTCGCAACTTGTCAAAGAGTCTGGATTTAAGGGATATACAGGCTCTTTCCGATTGCTTGCAAATGGCCTGAATCATCGTGATTATAGGCTATTCCAAGTACAAGATGGCAAGCTGGTGCCAGTTACTATGATGCCAAAAGCGCCTGAAGCATATAATTCAGACGAAGCCGTCCTTCAAAATTAGCGATCAGCTGGTCATTTTCTAAAGATAACCAGGCTTCTGATATCAAAGGCTCGATTTGCTGACTTGTAAATGGCCAGTCTGATGTGCCAGCTAGCTGAGAGAGTCGTGATAGAGGCACACCTTCAGATAGGCGCAATCCCATCATTAAGATTTCCTCACAAATCGCTTCTTGATCATCAACCACACTCTCTGATACGCCGTGACCTTTATCTTTTATTTGGGTCAGCCAGCCTTGCGGTGAGCGTCTTGTTACTGTTTCTCTGCGGCCATTTATTTGTGTTAATCTGCCATGTGCGCCGGGTCCAATGCCAAGCCAATCTTGGCACCGCCAATAAAGCAAATTATGGCGTGATTGCGCGCCGCTTCGTGCATAGTTTGAGACTTCATAATTGAAAAGGCCATGCGCAGCTGTTTGAGTCTCAGTAATAAGATACAAATCTGCCATGGCATCATCATCAAGATTTAACACCTCACCTTTTCGGGCGCGGCTATAGAATTGCGTGCCAGGCTCGATAGTCAGTTGATATAAAGACAGATGGTCCAGATCAAAAGATAAGGCCTTTGATAATTGGCCTTCCCAATCAGCAACGCTTTGGTCTTTCAGGCCATAGATTAAATCAATTGAAACCCTGTCAAAAAGGTCTCGTGAAAGCTCAAGCGCCTTAATCGCTTCATTGGCAGAATGACCACGCCCTAGAAATGAGAGCGCTGTATCATCAAGAGATTGAACGCCAAGTGATACGCGGTTCACGCCAGCTTGCTGAAATCCTTGTAATTTTGCTGTCTCAACTGAGGTAGGATTTGCTTCAGCTGTGATTTCAATATCAGCCATAAAGCCGAATAATTTTTCAGCCTCTGTGATAAGAGATGACATGATTTTTGTGGGCATTAAAGACGGTGTGCCACCGCCAAAAAATACAGATGATAAAGGGCGCCTGCCATAGGCAGAGTGATCTGATAACTCTGCCATATGATGTAATTCTGTGACGAGCGCTTTGTGCCATGCTTCCTCATCTATGTCTGATGCGACATGTGAATTAAAATCACAATAAGGGCATTTTGATAGGCAAAAGGGCCAATGGATATACAGACCTAGTTGAGATGAGTTTGGCATTACGTCATTTCAGATTTTAAATGTGATACCAATTTATCAAATGCAATAGCACGGTGGCTCATTGCATGTTTTTTGTCAGGGTCCATCTCGCCAAAAGTGATGGTATGGCCTGTTGGGACAAAGATAGGATCATATCCAAAGCCTTTGTCACCGCGCGCAGGCCAGACGATTGTGCCAGCAACGCGCCCTTCAAAAGATAGTTTCTTACCATCTGGCCAAGCTAGTGTTAAGGCACAGACAAATTCAGCTGTTCTATCTGTGGTGCCTGATAGCAATAACGCATCTGCCACACGCCTCATCGCATGGTCGAAATCTTTATCTGATCCAGCCCATCTTGCAGAATAAATACCGGGCGCGCCGCCAAGTGCATTCACAGAGAGACCTGAATCATCTGCAAGCGCTGGTAAATTGGCGGCCTTAGCAGCGGCAAGCGCCTTTAGTTCTGCATTTTCGATATAGGTTAGGCCTGTTTCTTCTGGCTCTGGTAAATTTAACTCACCAGCAGATATGACATCTAGACCAAAGGGAGCCAATAAATCAGCTATTTCGCGCACTTTGCCTTTATTATGGCTTGCAATGATAAGTTTTTGATCTCGAAGCGCACTAAATTGCATAATCTTTATCCCCGTGCCTTGTTAAAGGCATCAAGCTGGATTTGAAATAAGGTTTTACAACCCCCATCTGCTAAATCTAGCAGTGATAATAATTCAGCTCTGGAAAAAGGTGTTTTTTCTGCAGTGCCTTGAATTTCAACCATACCACCTGACGAGGTTAGCACGAAATTAGCATCTGTTTCTGCCGCGCTATCTTCATCATAATCCAAATCGAGCACAGGCACGCCCTCATAAATGCCACATGAAATGGCAGCCACTTGGTCGGTCAGCGGATTGGTTGTAATCAGCCCTTTTTGCATCAATGATTCAATTGCAATGGCAAGGGCAACCCATGCCCCTGTGATAGAGGCAGTTCTGGTGCCGCCATCAGCTTGCAGAACATCGCAGTCAATTTTTATCTGACGTTCGCCAAGAGCGCGTAAATCCACCACCGCACGAAGCGCACGGCCAATCAGGCGCTGGATTTCCAATGTGCGACCAGATTGCCTGCCTCTTGCAGCTTCTCTATCCATGCGTGAATGTGTTGAACGAGGCAGCATACCATATTCAGCTGTCACCCAGCCCTGATTTGTGCCGCGCAAAAATGGAGGGACTTTTTCATCCACACTTGCAGTGATAAGCACGTGCGTGTCGCCAGCTTTGACAAGACAAGAGCCTTCGGCATGTTTGGTGAAATTTGGGATGATTTCAAAAGTACGTAATGTATCTGTATCACGTCCTGATGGTCTTTTAACGGCGCTCATTTTTGGTCAAATCACTTTCTGTAACATGATGATATCATAGCTACACTGGTAATCTATCACTTAGCGCGCGTCTATAAGAAAAGCCCTTTTAGGAAGGCGAGCATATCAAAAAAAGCCTCACGAAATGTCATAAAAAAGATATGTGCTTGTCCTGATTTTTGGGCAAGATAGCTGATTATATCTGCGCCATCTGGGGTAAAAAGTAAAAATAACCCCCCAATGAGGCATAAAAAAATAAGGCTGAGGCGCCCAAATAGGACATAGGATGATACAGGGGCCTGATGGGGCAGGTGAAAAGCATGCTCGCAATGAGGGCATTGCAAGTCGCAGGCTGATAAGTATGTGATATCCCCCTCGCTGAGATAAATGTGATTATGGCAATGAGCGCATGATATTTCATGAAATATATGTGTCTTGTCAGAGAATGAGGGATTTTCAAATAAGCTGACAAAACCGCAATCACCACATTTGATGTTCATATTTGGTAAAGTATCATCTTCGACAGGTATTGTGCTGATGACCTCACAATTTGGACAGGTATATAACATGGCTGGCTATTGTGGATCTGGGGCCGTGTTTGTGGGTGTTAGAAATGCCTCATTCAGTGTTTTTGCAACAATGATAGGTGCCTGTTCTTCGAGTATTTCAATTACAAAATCTGTTACGATTTGCCTGATTTCTGTCTGGCTATCTGCGGTTTTTTGTGATGCTTTTACCTCTTCTTCTTGCATCAAGCGCTCCATATGAGCTTCTACAAGGCTGTTAATGGATTGCATCAAATCCTCTTGCACAGCTTCTTTGAGAAGGGCCTCGATATTGGTCACCAATGTCGATTTATCAGCATGTGATGGTGTCTTTTTGGATGCCATGAGATGATAACCATAAATGTTCCTCAATCATCCTAGCGTAAAAATAGCTTCGTTAATTTTAAGTAAACAAAGGCGATGTTTTTGAATTTTTTATAAAAAACAATCTGCCCCTCTTGGATTTTAAAAATTAGCTCCCATATGCCACTCATCACATCGTAACAGCATCATTTTGTGCTGTTGTGATGAGCTTTGATAAAAGAAGAGCCGCAAAAAGGGGCATAGTGATGAGCCAAAACAAACAGGACCAAGATAAGTCGCAAGATAATCTTGATGAGCGCATCGATGATGAAGTGGTGCAAGAAGAAGATGATATTCTAGAAGATGAAGAAGAATTATCACCTTTAGAGCTGCTTGAAAAAGAGCGTGATGAGTTAAAGGATCAGTATTATCGCACAGCCGCTGAGATGGAAAATGTAAAACGCCGCGCGGCGCGTGATGTTGAACAGGCGAATAAATATGGCCCTTTGAGCTTTATTCGTGACCTGACAACACCACTCGATAATATGCAACGCGCCCTAGATACCGCGCCAGAAGACAGAGATGGGCTTGATGAGACATATCGCAATATTCTGATCGGTCTTGAAATGACGGTGCAAGAGATCACAAAAATCATGGAAAAGCATGGCGTGAATGTGGTCAATCCAGAAGGTGAGAAGTTTGATTATAATCACCATCAGGCCATGTTCGAAGTGCCAACAGATGACGCAGAGCCGGGAACGGTCGTTGCCGTGGCACAACAAGGCTATGTTCTGCATGACAGGCTGATTCGGCCAGCCATGGTAGGCGTTGCAAAAGCCGCCAAAGATGACAGCTAGGTCATTACAAAATCTAGCAAGAAATAACTCTGCCTCTTGTATGAACAAAAACAGTGCTTATATGCGAGGTAAGAGGGAATAAAAGACAAAAGTTGATGTTTAAAGCCCTTCGGCAAAATAGATAGAGGCAAGGATAAAAGCCCTATCAGATACGAAGCGGTGTTAAGGAAAGGAAGATTATTATGGGACGTGTTATTGGCATTGATTTGGGCACAACAAATTCATGTGTGGCTGTCATGGATGGCAGTGAAGCCCGTGTGATTGAAAATTCAGAAGGTGGCCGCACAACACCATCAATGGTCGGTTTCGCTGATGATGAGCGTCTTGTTGGTCAAGCCGCAAAACGCCAAGCAGTGACAAACCCTGAAAATACAATTTTTGCTGTGAAGCGCCTGATCGGCAGACGCGCTGATGATAAAGCAACTAATTCGTTTTCTGAGCTTGTGCCATATGCTGTAAAGGCAGCTAAAAATGGTGATGCTTGGATTGAAGCAAAAGGCGAAGATTACTCACCTAGCCAAATTTCAAGCTTCATTCTGCGCAAATTGAAAGAAGATGCAGAAGCTTATTTGGGTGAAAGCGTTGATAAGGCTGTGATCACTGTCCCAGCTTATTTCAATGACGCACAGCGCCAAGCAACAAAAGATGCTGGCAAGATTGCAGGCCTAGAAGTGCTTCGTATTATTAACGAGCCAACAGCAGCGGCGCTTGCTTATGGTCTTGACCGTAATGAATCAGGCATGATTGTCGTATATGACCTTGGTGGTGGTACGTTTGATGTGTCTGTTCTTGAAGTTGGTGACGGCGTCTTTGAAGTGAAATCAACAAATGGTGATACCTTCCTAGGTGGTGAAGATTTCGACCAAGCCATCATTGATTTCCTAGCAGATGAGTTCAAATCAGAAAATCAGATTGACCTTCGTGGTGATAAGCTTGCACTTCAGCGTCTAAAAGAAGCTGCTGAAAAGGCAAAGATTGAATTATCATCAGCTATGCAGACAGATGTGAATCTGCCATTTATCACAGCTGATGCCACAGGGCCAAAGCATTTGAATGTGAAGATGACACGTGCCAAGCTTGAACAGCTTGTCTCAAAGTTAGTTGAGCGTTCACTTGAGCCATGTAAAAAAGCATTGAAAGATGCTGGTATCTCAGCATCTGATATTGATGAAGTTATCATGGTTGGCGGCATGACACGTATGCCAAAGATTGTGGAAACAGTACAAAATTTCTTTGGTAAAGAGCCACATCGTGGTGTGAATCCTGATGAAGTTGTTGCCTCTGGTGCGGCTATCCAAGCTGGCGTTCTCACAGGCGATGTGAAAGATGTGCTTCTTCTTGATGTGACACCATTATCATTGGGTATTGAGACTTTGGGCGGCGTCTTTACAAGATTGATTGATCGCAACACAACAATCCCAACAAAGAAAAGCCAAGTCTTCTCAACAGCTGATGATAATCAGCCTGCTGTGACGATTTCAGTCTTCCAAGGTGAGCGTGAAATGGCGCAAGATAATAAATTGCTAGGTCAATTTAATCTTGAAGGCATTGCGCCAGCACCACGCGGTGTACCGCAAATTGAAGTCACATTTGATATTGATGCCAATGGTATTGTGAAAGTGAGCGCCAAAGATAAAGCGACTGGCAAAGAGCAGGCCATTTCAATCAAAGCCAATGGCGGCCTTGAGGATGATGATATCGAACAAATGGTCAAAGATGCTGAAGCCAATGCGGAAGAAGATAAAAAGCGCCGCGAACAGGTGGAAATCCGCAATCAAGGTGAAGCTATTGTCCATGGCGCTGAAAAAGCAATTGCTGATTTAGGTGAGCAAGCTGACGGCGCGCTGAAAGCAGATGTGGAAACAGCTGTGGCTGATCTGAAGACAGCTCTTGAAGGTGATGATAGCGAAGATATCAAAGCAAAGACAGAAGCTGTTAGCCAAGCCATGATGAAAATGGGCGAAGCGGCCTATCAAGCACAAGGCGGTGCTGAGGCAGCGGCTGGTGAGGCTGGTCCAAGTGATGAAGGCGTTGTTGACGCTGAATATGAAGAGGTTGATGAAGATCAATCAAAACAAGCTTAAAGCCATACCCCCCGTATTGGCTTTAGGAAACCAGACAAGGTTTATGCGCTCTTTGGCCGGAAATTGTGCATAGACCTTTTCGGTTTTATAAGATGGTAAGATAACGATTTTTTATCAAAGGTGATGTGATGGCAAAACGTGATTTCTATGACGTATTAGGCGTGGCCAAAAATGCTGATGAAAAGGAAATTAAATCAGCATATCGCAAGCTGGCGATGAAAAATCACCCAGATCGCAATCCAGATGATGAAGCAGCCGCAGAGCGGTTCCGCGAAGCTTCAGAAGCTTATGAAGTGTTAAAAGATGATCAAAAGCGTGCGGCCTATGACAGATTAGGCCATGCGGCTTTTGACCAGCAAGCTGGCGGCTTTGGTGGCGGTGGCTTCGGCGGCGGTGGCTTCGGCGGTGGCGGCTTCTCTGATATCTTTGATCAGATGTTTAACGAGTTTTCTGGCGGACGTTCAGGTGGCAGTGCGCAACAGCAAGGAAGTGACTTGCGCTATGATATGAGCATTTCGCTAGAAGAGGCTTTTTCTGGCATTCAGAAAGATATACGTGTCAAAGTCGCTGCTTCTTGTGAGTCATGTTCTGGGACAGGTGCAAATGCTGGCTCGTCTGTTGATAATTGCGGCACATGTAATGGGTCTGGTAAAATTCGCCAACAACAAGGCTTTTTCACGCTTGAGCGCACTTGTCCATCATGTCAGGGACAAGGTCAGACAATCGCAGATCCATGTGGCAGTTGTTCTGGACAAGGCCGTGTTGAGAAGATGCAAAACCTATCAGTGACGATTCCAGCCGGTGTCGATACGGGAACGAGAATAAGGTTATCTGGTAAAGGTGAGGCAGGTGTGCGCGGCGCCCCTGCTGGCGATCTCTATATCTTTGTTGATGTTAAACATCATAATATTTTCACACGTGATGGGAATCATCTCTATATGCGCGTGCCAGTGCCAATGGCAACAGCCGCGTTGGGTGGTACGATAGATGTGCCAACTATTTCTGGTAAAATGGCTCGTTTGACGATAGAGGCAGGCACACAGTCAGCACGTAAATTTAGAATGCGCGGAAAAGGCATGCCAGCCTTGCGCGGTGCTGGTACAGGTGATCAGATTGTTGAGGTGCAAGTTGAGACACCAACAAATCTATCTGATAGGCAAAAAGAACTGCTTGCTGAATTCCAAGAAACAGGCGATGCCAGCCCGACAGCCACAAAATGGTATGATAAAATTAAAGGTCTGTTTGACGATGCCTAATGCGCTATTTATGCTATAGAGGCATTTTATTAGCAAAAAGGTTTTAGATAATGACAGCCATCAATTTCGCCATCTCTGGTGCCATGGGACGCATGGGGCAGATGATAACAGACGTTGCTAAATCATCAGGCGATATGGTGTTATGTGGCGGCCTAGAATATTCTGCGAGCCCTCATCAAGGAAGCCCTTGCGGCACCGGTGTCATCACAGATGATGCGACAAGTCTTGCGCAAGCAAAGGTCATTATTGATTTTTCGCGCCCTGAAGCAACAATGGCATTGATAGAGGTCGCAAAGACAACGTCTCAGGCATTGGTCATTGGCACAACCGGCCTTGATGATGCACAAGAAGCAACGCTTCGTGAGGCGGCAAAGACAGTTCCTATTTTATATTGTGCCAACACATCTATGGGTGTGAATCTGCTGGCTAAATTAGTCCAAAAAGCGGCGCAAGCACTTGGTAATGAATGGGATATTGAAGTTGTTGAAACCCATCATAACCAAAAGGTAGATGCACCATCTGGTACAGCGCTGGCACTTGGCCGTGCGGCAGCTGATGGGCGCGGTGTTCCATTAGATGATGTCAGAGATTCTGGAAGAGATGGTATCACAGGTGCGCGCAAATCAGGTGATATTGGTTTTGCAGTGATGCGCGGCGGCAATGTTGCTGGTGAGCATAGCGTTATCTTTTTCAGTGAAGATGAGCGCATTGAGCTGACACATATTGCCAACCAGCGCACCATTTTTGCAAGGGGCGCTTTGAGTGCGGCACGTTTCATGGCACAACAGCCGGCAGGGCTTTATTCGATGGATGATGTGCTTGGCCTTTAGCTTTGTAATCTAGCGGCGGCAATGCGCTCATTGATTAGCTTTTTGAGCTCCTTCTTTTCAGAAGGTGGCAAGAAAGCCCCAATTTCATGATCATGATGATGATGACGAAGCACAAGCCTGTTTCGTTTGCCTTTTTGCGGCACGACTTCAGCTGCAAGCCAATGTGATTCAAAGGTTTGGCGCTCTTGTGTGCCTTTGGCTGAAATGCGAATAAGATCTAGCCCTTTTTGATGGATGAGAAGTTGCTCTGAGGCTTTACCATCGCGGTAATTCAACCGGAACACAACATATAGTACAAGTAACTCTAGACCCATAAAGCCGATGACAGGCCATGCGCCAATGAGGAAAAAGCCAAGTCCAATAACAAATGCCAAACTTGCAAGGCAAAATACCAAAATCATAAAGCCCCGCTGGCTTAATGAGCGATGCGGAAATAAGGTTATGACATCTAAAATCGGGCTGGTAACAGATGTATTTGTGGCACTGTGACTATGTGACATGTTTGAGAATAACAACGATTAAAAAAACGATATGTGATATCATATAAGTCGATAGATATCAGAAAACCAGAGGGGTATCGTGATGGCGCCTAAAATGAAGCTTGCAGATATTGATATAGTCTTTGAAAGACTGTCACAAAAAATGCCAAATCCGCAAACTGAGCTTGCCTTTACAAACCCTTATACATTATTGGTCGCTGTTGCATTATCTGCACAGGCCACTGATGTTGGTGTGAATAAAGCTACAAAAGGGTTATTCGCAGCGGCAGATACACCAGAGGCGATGGTGGCGCTGGGGCTTGGCGGTATCAAAGAGCATATCAAAACAATTGGCTTGTTTAATATGAAGGCGAAAAATGTGCTCGCTTTATCAGAGATATTAATCGCACAGCATAATAGTGAGGTGCCACGTGATAGAGACGCATTAGAAGCTTTGCCAGGTGTTGGGCGAAAAACAGCCAATGTTGTATTAAATGAAGCATTTGGAGAGCCGACAATCGCAGTGGATACTCATATTTTCAGGCTTGGTAATCGCACAGGGATCGCGCCTGGAAAAGATGTGGTTGTTGTTGAAAAAGAATTACTGCGCCGTGTGCCAGAAAAATGGAAAAAAGGCGCTCATCATTGGATGATTTTGCATGGGCGATATGTGTGCAAGGCACGCAAACCTGATTGCGGCAATTGTGTGATTGCAGATTTATGCAAGTTCAAAGCAAAGGTGGTTTAGTTGTTTTGATGCTCATCAGCTCTTGTGCCTAATTGTTTAAAACAAGCTTGCTGATAAAAGGTTTCGCCAAGAAATGGGGGGCGCAGATCAATATGGATAACTTTTAAGGTGCCATTTACATCTGACAGAAACGCAAGCATCTGACAGGCAGGTTGATTATAATGTGCGATGGTAACTGAATCTTGCACAAATTGATAATCTGGTTTGCCCAAGGTGCCACTTAGATAAGATTGTGACTTCTCAATAAATTGATTTGGGTCCAGCGGGTCAGGCTCCGGCTCTGGCAAAGGGGCAGGCGTTGGTGCTGGCACAATGACGATTTCAATGTCATCTTCTTTTGCTTTATCTTCGGCCATATTTTGAGCTGAAGCATTATCCGTTGTTTGATTATCTGTCTCAATCTCAGCGTTAAGGATAGCAGTGCGGTTATCTTCGATCGGTTTGGCAGGTTGCTGTTGGGTCACAGATACCCTGTCTTTTATAATAGGTGCTGTCACTTCGACAGGTTTTTGTGTTGTGGGCTGACAGGCAACAAGCAAAAGCGATACTGCGCCGATAAGTAAGGGGCCGTGCCGAAGTCCCTGCCTTATATTTGTTTTAAGAGTTGTCACAAAACGCCCTGACTTTTTTCAAAACTTACTCGTGATTAGTTATGCAAGTCCTAGCAACACAGTGCAAGGCTAGTTTCATCTTTTTTGTAAGCTTGTTATTTTCTTTGCAAATTCTGAGGTCAGCGATTACTGTCTGCGAGGTTTTTGTACGATGATGGGTATATAGCAAATGACGCTAGATGTGATTTATGTAGGTAATGCTATCGTTGATATGGTAGCAGTGGCAGAAGATTCCTTTTTGACAGACCATGCTATTGAAAAAGGTGGTATGAATCTGATTGATGAAGAAAGGGCGATTTACCTAAGTCAGCATCTTGAAAACCCAACAAAAATGGCTGGTGGTTCTGCGGCAAATTCAGCTGTGGGCATGGCGTTGCTAGGCGGGCAATCTGGTTATGTTGGTGAAGTGGCGCAAGATGAGTTAGGCCATGAATTTATTTCCTCATTGCAAGATACAGGCACAAAATTCTTAGGCAAACAAACAGATGATGGCCTAGCAACAGCGCGTTCTATGATTGTTGTAACATCAGATGCTGTGCGTTCTATGAACACATTTCTTGGCGCTTGTATCCAGATGGGCCCAGCTCACCTTGAAGATATGCCAGCATGTGATGTGTATTATCTTGAAGGGTATTTATTTGATGCTCCAAATGGCCCTGCTTTGTTTGAAAAAGTTGCCATGATTGCTGAGGCAACAGGCGCAAAATTGGCACTGTCTCTATCAGATGCATGGTGTGTTGAACGCCATTTTGATGCGCTATCAAACTTCATTAAACAACATGTTTCTATATTGTTTTCAAATGAAGATGAAGCGCGCGCGCTAACAGGTAAAGATTATGAGTCTGCCGCTCAAGAGATGGCAGAGTATCTTGATGAGATTATCATCACAAGAGGCGCAGATGGCGCTTATATCCATAAAGATGGTATGTCTGCGCATGTTATGGCAAAGCCAATCGCTGAGGTATTAGATACAACAGGTGCTGGTGATTTATTTGCCGCTGGTTATCTATATGGTCGCGCAAAGGGCTATGATGCCAAAATATGTGGCGAGATAGCCTCTGCTCTATCTGGGGAAATCATCTGTCACTATGGCGCACGCCCTGAAGCTAACCTAAAAGCGCTTATCCGTGATATTGTTGCATCATAAAAGGATAAGATCACAGAGCTTCATAAGCCGCTAGGGCTGCGGCTGTTACAACATCATTCACTGAACTTCCCATTTGTACAATTTGGAAAGGATGTTGTGCACCAAGAAGCATTGGCCCAATCACAGATCCACCGCCTAGCTGTTGCATTAAGTTAAATGAAATATTCGCTGAATGCAGGCCAGGCATGATGAGGATATTGGCAGGTCCTGTTAGGCGGCTGAAAGGATAGCGGTCGCGCATTAAATTATAATCAAGCGCCACATTTGCTGTCATCTCGCCTTCATATTCGAAGGATACTTTCTTGCTATCTAGCACCCTGACAGCTTCTTGTGCGGCATGTGTGATATCAGATTTTGCATTACCAAAATTTGAAAATGACAAAAAGGCAACACGCGGCACATTGCCAAGTGAGGCTGCTTTGGCGGCAATCGTCTCAGCAATGGCGGCTAGTTCAGTTCCTGATGGGCGTTCATGAATAGAGGTATCACCAATAAAGACTGTGCGCCCCTTGGATACAAGCATTGTTGTTGTTACAAAATGGCTTTGTGGGACAGCGTCAATGACACGTGTGATATGGGCAAAAGTTGGCTGGAACGAGCGCGTTAAGCCAGACACCATGCCATCAGCATGACCATTTGCCACCATACATGCCGCAAAGACGTTACGGTCTAAATTCACCATTCTCTGGCAATCGCGGCGCAAAGTGCCTTGGCGTTGCAGGCGGTTATAAAGAAAATCAATATAATCTTCGTTAAAGTCTGAGATTTTCGCATTCGTAATCTCAATCGTATCAGCGCCTTCGAGACCTAATGTTTCGATGGTTTGCTGGATACGATGCTCACGGCCAACAAGGATAGGCTCGCCATAGCCTGCATTTCGGAAGGTGAGAGCGGCTCTAATGGCCACCTCTTCTTCACCTTCAGCAAATACAATTTTCTTGGAAGCTGGCGATATGGCATCAAAAATAACTTGTTGAAGAGATGCTGTGGGATCTAGTCGTGCAGATAGGCTCTTTTTATAAGCTTCTAGGTCAGCTAGTGGTTTTTGCGCCACGCCTGTATCCATTGCCGCTTGCGCGACAGCACATGAAACAGATGAGATTAATCGTGGGTCAAAAGGGGCAGGGATAATGTAATCTTCGCCATATTGCAAAGCGCCGCCAGCATATGCCGCGCTTACCTCATCAGGCACATCTTCTCTAGCGAGTAAGGCAATCGCTTGTGCAGCGGCGATTTTCATTTCCTCATTGATCGCTGTTGCACGCACATCAAGGGCGCCGCGGAAGATATAAGGAAAGCCAAGAACATTATTGACTTGGTTTGGAAAATCAGAGCGACCTGTTGCCACAATCGCGTCTGGACGTACTGATTTTGCTTCATCTGGCATAATCTCTGGCACAGGATTTGCCATCGCAAATATGATAGGACGCGGTGCCATCGTTGCGACCATTTCCTTGGTCAGAGCGCCTGCTACTGACAGGCCGAGGAATACATCTGCGCCATTGATGGCATCTTCAAGTGTTCTGGCATCTGTTTTCACAGCATGTGCAGATTTCCATTGATTCATGGACCCATCACGGCCTTGATAAATCACACCTTCTCTGTCGGTGAGGATAACATTTTGATGTGGGACACCCATTGCCTTAATCAGCTCAATACAAGCAATAGAAGCAGCACCAGCGCCGTTTGAGACGATTTTGATATCTTTCATCTCGCGCCCTGTCAGGTGCAGGGCGTTTATAAGACCCGCGGCGGCGATAATGGCTGTGCCATGCTGATCATCATGGAATACAGGGATATCCATCACCTCGCGAAGACGCTGTTCAATAATAAAACATTCAGGTGATTTAATATCTTCAAGATTGATACCGCCAAAAGAAGGCCCCATCAGCGAGACAGCATCTACAAATCTGTCGATATCTTCAGTTGATAATTCAATATCCACCCCATCAATATCAGCAAATTTTTTGAAAAGGACAGCTTTGCCTTCCATAACAGGTTTTGAAGCAGCTGCCCCAATATTGCCAAGCCCCAAAACAGCTGTGCCATTAGAGATAACAGCGACTACATTGCCTTTGGCAGTATAGTCATAGGCCTTGGATGCATCTTCTTCGATAGCAAGGCAGGGTGCTGCAACACCAGGTGAGTAAGCCAAAGACAAGTCGCGCTGTGTTGTTAAAGGTTTTGTCGGCGAAATTTCTAATTTGCCGGGGCGGCCATTTTCATGAAACGCGAGTGCTTCTTTATATAAAGCTGATTGTTCTTTTGCCATTGTCCTCAAGAGTCCCCAATGTAGTACTTTGAAAAAAAAGCACTATAAGATAAGTCAATAAAGCGGTAAGCTTTCATTGTAATTTATTCGATATTCTATAGCAATAAAACAGTTAAGAAATCTTCTCATCACATGACAAAAACGGCACCGGCAAAATCAGCAAGCGATAAAGCAAAAGGCCCTACCCCAATGATTGCCCAATATTTGCAAGTCAAATCGGGCTATCCAGAGGCTTTGCTCTTTTATCGGATGGGTGATTTTTATGAAATGTTTTTCCACGATGCGGAAGTTGCGGCAAAAGCGCTGAATTTGACGCTTACCAAACGTGGTCAGTTGGAAGGCAAAGAGATTGCCATGTGCGGCGTGCCAGTTCACGCCATGGATAATTATTTAGCGCGCTTGATAAGACAGGGATTTAAGGTTGCGATTTGTGAGCAATCTGAAGATCCAGAGAGTTTTAAAAAGCGTGGTGGCAAAGGCCCGCTACCTCGTGATGTTGTCAGGTTAGTGACACCTGGCACTTTGAATGAAGATGGTTTGCTGGCACCTGAACAAAATAACTTCCTGACAGCGATTGGACGCGCTGGCGGTGAGTTGGCGATCGCTTGGGCAGATATGTCCACAGGGTTATTTCAGGTGCAATCAGCCTCATCAGATAGCCTAGAGGGGCAAATTGCGCGTCTTGCTCCTGCGGAAATCATCTGGCCAGCTTCATTTGATGGTCATGATTTATCTTTATTTTGCAAGACACATGATATTACGGCCGCCTCTCAACCAGATGAGGATTTTGACAGTCAATCAGCTCTGACGGTGCTAGATAGTTTTTATCAAGATTCTGATACAGCAAGCGATCTTGCCAAACTGAGCCGTGCGATGTTGTCAGCGGCAGGGGCGCTGATTGTCTATTTGCGTAAAACACAAATCTCAGCTATGCCGCGCTTGCAAGCCATCCAACTGGTTAGTGATGATGGCATTATGGAAATTGATCCAGCCACGCGCCGCTCTCTTGAATTAACGCGCTCTATGGCAAATGAGAGAAATGGATCTTTATTAGCAGCGATTGATAAAACGCAATCTGCCGCTGGTGCAAGATTGCTTGCAACACGCCTTTCAGCGCCTTTGACAAGCCAACGAAAAATTGAAGACCGTCTCGATTTGGCGCAAATTTTTGTGGAACATGATCATTTTTGTGATGATGTGGTGAGCTTGATTAAGCCGCTTCCTGATAGTGAGAGATGCTTATCTCGCCTGAGCATCGGCAGAGGTGGTCCGCGCGATCTTGTCTCTTTAAAGCGGTTTTTTGAGCTTGCACAGAAAATTCAAATTGCCTTGCATCAATTTTCCCTAGGGCCAGCATCGCAAATGTTCGGAAAAGACTTTGAAGCCTCGCTGGTACAACGGGCAGATGATATTGCCGCGCCAACGAATTTGCTTGCGCCTTTGCATGATGCGCTCGCAGAGGATGTGCCATTATTGGCACGTGATGGCGGCTTTGTGAAAGATGGCTATGATCCAAAATTGGATGAGCTTCGCCAGTTGCGTGATGAAAGCAGGCGCCTGATAGCAGCATTGCAATCAGATTATATCACACAAACAGGCATTAATTCGTTGAAGGTAAAGCATAATAATGTGCTTGGGTATCATATTGATGTCAGAGCCAATTATGCTGAAAAATTAATGTCTGATGAGCAATTTATTCACAGACAAACAACAGCGCAAACAGTGCGTTTTACAACAACGCAATTGGCTGAATTAGAAAGAGATATTTCATCTGCAGCTGAAAAGGCGTTGGCGCTAGAATTAGCCATTTTTGATAAATTACTGATGCTTGTCATTGAACAGGCAGATGCGATCAGCCTAGCAGGTCGCAAGCTAGCAGAGCTTGATGTTGCGACAGCGACAGCAAAATTGGCAAATCATCATCATTATTGCCGGCCAAGCTTATTTGGTGATACGCGCTTTGTTATCACCAAGGGGCGGCACCCTGTTGTAGAGCAGTCATTAGATGCTGATACGCCCTTTATGCCAAATGATTGTGATATGACACAAAGCGACAGATTATGGCTGCTAACGGGCCCCAATATGGCGGGTAAATCAACATTTCTGCGTCAAAATGCGTTAATCGCTATCATTGCGCAGGCAGGATTATATGTGCCTGCAGATGCCGCGGAAATTGGCATTATTGATAAATGTTTCTCGCGCGTTGGTGCCTCAGATGATCTGGCAAGAGGGCAGTCAACCTTTATGGTCGAGATGGTTGAAACCGCCACAATCTTGAACCAAGCAACAACAAAATCGCTGGTGATATTAGATGAAATAGGCAGAGGTACAGCGACCTTTGACGGGCTTGCGATTGCGCATGCTTGTTTGGAATATCTGCATGATAGTAATCAATGCAGAACTTTATTTGCTACACATTATCATGAGCTTATATCACTAGAATCAAAGCTATCTCATTTATATCCTTGCACGATGTTGGTCAAAGAATGGCAGGGCGATATTGTCTTCCTTCATCAGGTTGGCAAAGGTGCATCAGGCCGCTCTTATGGGGTGCATGTTGCTAAATTAGCTGGCCTGCCAGATGTGGTGGTAGATAGAGCCACCAAGATTCTCGATACATTAGAAGCATCAAATGAAGCAAAACATAGTAAAGCTGGCAAAGAGAGTGCCAGTGATAGGCTAAATGATTTGCCATTATTTGATGTATCGCAAACAACGACCAAGTCTGAACCCCACCCTGTTATTGAAAAAATACAACAGATGGCGGTTGATGATTATTCTCCCAAACAAGCTCTTGAAGTTTTATATGAATTACAAGAGATGCTGGCGCGCAAGGGAACATAAGAGATGGATGATACCAGCACGACGATGACATCTTCGATATGGCAGGATTGGCTCAAACCCCTTGATGCAGCGCTTGGGGCAGATGCACAGTGGTTTGATGATAAAGGACTTGCGTCTGACTTAAGCGAGCTTGCCCTTGCCAATAGCGGTCAGTCAGAGGCGCGCACCTATTTTCGCCAAGAATCTATCAAGCGCTTAAAACAAGCCCTAGAAGAGATGCGCCAGTCATTAGCAAGTGATTTATATGACAAACAAGATGGCGCAAGATATGTCGGTGCGCATGCGCTTTGTATGGATAAATTTATCCAAATCATCGTTGAACATGTGGCAGCACATTTATTTGAAAAACCAGCTGGCTATAAATGGGCCATTATGGCCACAGGTGGATATGGCAGAGGCGAATTAGCACCATTTAGTGATGTTGATTTACTATTCTTGCAAGAAAAAGCGTCTGATGAAATCGGACAAGCAGAAATAGAAGTGATTTTATATCTGTTATGGGATTTGGGCTTAAAAGTTGGGCATGCAACACGCTCAATCAGGCAGAATATATCAGCGGCAAAAGATGATATTACGATCATGACCAGTTTGCTTGAAACCAGATTTATTTGTGGTGATGAAGCTTTAAGCCAGCAATTTGAAGATGCTATCGAATCTTTGATTAAGCGCAGTAACCCAATTGCCTTTGTGCATGATAAGCTTGCTGAGCGTGACCACCGCCATAAACATCATGGCGCCACACGTTATGTTGTTGAGCCGCAAGTAAAAGAAGGCAAAGGTGGTTTGCGCGATTTGCATACCTTATTCTGGATAGCCAAATTTGCTTATCGGTCAGCTGATATTATGGCGATTTTTGAAAAAGGGATTATTCGCGTCTCTGAGGCACGGAAATTTGCCGCATCACAGCGCTTTTTGTGGACCGTGAGATGCCTGTTACATCTGCGGTCAGGGCGCGGTGATGATATGCTGGCATTTGATGCACAGATAGATATCGCACCGCAAATGGGCTTTAAGGATAAAGATGGCTTGCGCGGCGTTGAACGCTTTATGAAACGATATCATTTGGCTGCAAGACATGTTGGCAATTTGACCCGTATTTTTTGCGCCGCTATCGAAGATGAGTTTGATACAAAATCAAGCCGAAGCCTGTCCCGATTATTTCATGATGGTGTCGCGCGCTTTAGCATGTCAATCACGCCATTTATTTTGAAAAATGGCCGCTTACATTTGCCATCAGATTTGTTTTTCCATCATGATGCAACGCGTCTTATCCAAATTTTTTGGTATGCACAAAAATATGAGCTAGACATCCATCCAGATAGCTTCAAACGATTAACAAGAGGCACGAATAGGCTGTCACATAATGATTTATGGCGACCAGAAATACATGCCTATTTTCTAGATATTCTGGGGCATGAAAATAGCCCTGAACGCGTGTTGCGCTTGATGAATGAATCAGGGTTTTTATCAAAATATATGCCTGATTTCGGTCGTATTGTGGGCATGATGCAATTTGATATGTATCACAGCTATACGGTTGATGAGCATACAATTAAAGCTGTTGGCATTATGAATGCTATTGAAAAGGGGCTTGTCAAAGATGAGGCGCCTTTAGCGTGCGATTTGTTCTCTAAAATAAGCTCGCGCCGCGTTTTATATGTCGCGATTTTATTGCATGATATCGCCAAAGGGCGCGGCGGTGATCATTCCATATTGGGGGCAGAGGTTGCTGAAAAATTATGCCCTGAATTGGGATTGGATGAGGCTGAAACAGAAACAGTATCGTGGTTGATTTATCATCATTTATTGATGAGCAAAATCGCCTTTCGCTATGATTTGAATGACCCAAAAACAATTTCTGATTTTGCAGATAATGTGCAATCACCAGAGAGGTTAAAATTATTATTGATTTTAACTGTCGCTGATATCAGAGCTGTTGGTCCTGATATTTGGAATGGATGGAAAGCAAGCTTGATGCGTGATTTATATTGGCGCGCAGAAGCTGTTATAGGCGGCGCGGCGCCTGCAGAGGTTGCGCATATGGCAGCTGGCCAAGCCTTGTTTGAAGTGCGTGAGGCTCTGGTTGGAAATCAAGGATGGGGTGAGGCGCGGTTTGATGCTTATGTTGATGGGTTTTACCCCTCTTACTGGACAGGGTTTTCAACAGACAGGCTGATAAAACATGCAAAATTAGTGGAGCAATATTCACCTGAAGATGCCCCTCTATTGGTAGATTTTGATCGTGATGATGCGTTAAACACAACTGTGATGACAATCATTACGCAAGATCATCCAGGCTTGTTCTCTCGCATTGCTGGGGCTGTTGCTTTATCGCAAATGACCATCGCCAATGCGCGCATTTACACAAGAAAAGATGGCACGATTTTGGATGCTTTCCGCATTCAAAATGATGACCGACAAGCTGTGCGGGATATGGATGAGCTAGCACGTCTTCGAAGCAGGATTGAAAAAGCCCTGATGGGTGAGACGAATTTGCATGAAGCACTTGCTAAAAAATGGCGCACAGCACCAGCGCGCCTTCGTGCCATGTCAGTGACGCCGCGGGTTATTGTGACCAATAAACGCTCTAAGACTCATACTGTGATTGAGGTGAATGGCAGAGACAGGCCGGGATTGCTATATCAACTAACCTATCATATTGCCCAATTAGGATTGCAAATCCATTCATCATCTGTGTCTACCTATGGTGAAAAAGCAGTAGATGTGTTTTATGTCAGAGATATTTTCGGCTTACAGATCCCGAATGAGACGACAGCGCAGAAAATACAAGCAAAATTAATGTCAGTCCTAGATAGTGGTGAGGCATAGGGTAAGTGGAATCAATTTCAAAATTGCGTAAAGATGAAGATTTTGATCGCAGCTTTAAACAGATTGGCGGCCTGACAGCCTTATCGCGCGTGCTGGGATTTTTGCGTGATATTTGCCTTGCGCAATTTATTGGTGCTGGCGCGGCGGCAGATGCATTTTTGGTGGCCTTTAAATTACCAAATTTATTCAGACGCCTCACAGCGGACGGCGCGATGACAAATGCGTTCTTGCCAGTTTTTGCACATGTGCGCACCACGCAAGGCAGGCCATCAGCCTTAATATTAGCAGCTGAAGTGCAAATAATACTCCTCCTCGCACTTAGTATGATTGTGGTGCTTGCTGAAATATTCATGCCATCTGTGATTGCGTTTCTAGCGCCTGGCTTTGTTGATGATGCGACCTTATTTGACTCAACCGTTGCCCTAGCACGTATCACGATACCGTATCTTCCGATGATATCGCTGGTGGCTTTGTGGGCGGCTGTTACAAATGCGCATAATCGGTTTTTTGGCGGTGCAGCGGCACCCGTTATTTTGAATATTTGTTTGATTGGCGGCATCTTAACGACACCTATTTTTGGGCATGTCACATCACAATTAGGCGTTGAGATGGGTATTTTCCATCTGGTATGGCCGCTATGTTTGGCAGTGTTGCTGGCAGGTGTTGCGCAGATGATGCTGATGCAACGCATGTTGGCGCGCATTGATGCAAAATTATCATGGCATAGGCCACGCCTTACTGATAATGGGCGTAAAATGTGGCGCGGATTTTTACCTGCCGCGCTTGGGGCTGGCGGGCTTCAGTTAAATTTCCTGATTGATATGATATTGGCGTCTCTTGTGTCAGTGGGCGCGATCTCTTGGCTTTATTATAGTGATAGAATTGTGCAATTACCGCTTGGTATTATTGGTATTGCGCTTGGCACGGCCTTACTGCCGACCTTGTCCAAATTGGAATCAGAAGATGATAAAACAGAAGTTGCCAATCGCATTGGCCACTCGCTGCAAATTGCTTTGTTTTTCTCAATCCCAGCCACATTAGCGATTTTGTTAACAGCAGATATTTTGATAGCAGGTCTATTTGAATATGGCGCGTTCTCGCAGATAGATAGCCAGCAATCTGCCTATGCCTTGATGGCCTATGGGACAGGGTTGGTGGCATTTGTTGTCGCAAAGGTGTTTCAGCCAGCCTTTTTTGCCTCAAACCGTGGCGGCTTGGTGCTGAAAATCTCGCTATTATCTGTGGGTATTAATATTGTCGGCTCTGTGAGTTTGATGACATATCTAGGTCATATTGGTCTCGCCCTTGCAACAGCGATTGCATCATGGGTTGGTGTCTGTGTGATGGCAGTATTATTGATGCGAGAGGGGCGCCTTACAAAATCAGCAATTGGTCAGGCTTTGCCCATTTTAGCATGTGGCTTTGTGATGTCTGTTGTTTTATTTGGCACGAAATGGGCGCTCGCAGGGCTGATATTAGCTTTGCCATTTGGCGCTTTATTGATGTTGATGGTAACGGTTCTGGCAGGGTTGGTAAGTTATTTTGGTGTGGCCTATATGCTGGGTGTTATCCCACCATTTTTATTCCGACTGAAAAGAGCGGCACGAAAAGGTTGATTTTTTTCAGCAAAACAGGTTTCTTGGCCATAATTTTAGGCTGTGCGGTTAAGCAAGGATAATAAAATGAGCAATGGTGAGAAATTAGGACGTATTTTTTCAGGCGTTCAGCCAACAGGTAATTTGCATCTTGGTAATTATCTGGGCGCCATTCGTAACTGGGTGAATTATCAATCATCATATGAATCGATTTTTTGTGTGGTTGATCTGCATGCTATCACAGTACCGCAAGACCCTGCCGCTTTGCGCCAATCAACAAGAGAGGTTGCAGCGAGCTTGATAGCCTCTGGTATTGATATAAATGAGTCCATTTTATTTAACCAAAGCCAAGTATCTTGCCATGCTGAATTATCATGGATCTTTAATTGTGTTGCCCGCCTAGGTTGGCTTAACCGCATGACACAATTCAAAGAAAAAGCAGGCAAGAACCGTGAAAATGCAACAGTTGGCCTCTATGGGTATCCTGTATTGATGGCAGCAGATATCCTTGCTTATAAAGCAACTTTGGTACCTGTTGGTGAGGACCAGAAACAGCATCTTGAATTAACAAGAGATATCGCCACAGCCTTTAATTCAATGTTTGACGTTGAGTGTTTCCCACTGCCAGAGCCAAAGATTGAAACAACCGCCGCGCGCGTGATGTCATTGCGTGATGGCAGCTCAAAGATGAGTAAATCTGCTGAGTCAGATATGACACGTATCAATTTAACAGATGATACAGATCTGATTGCGCAAAAGATTAAAAAGGCAAAATCTGATGCAGATGTATTGCCATCTGAGCTTGAAGGGCTTGAAGGGCGTCCAGAGGCGCGCAATCTTGTTGGGATTTTTGCAGGCCTATCAGGACGTTCACAAGAAGATGTGTTAAGCGAATTCGCAGGGCAAGGATTTGGTGCTTTTAAACCAGCTTTGGCAGAATTAGCGACTGAGGTGATATCACCAATTAGCGCTGAGATGAGACGCTTGTTAAATGATGTTGCAGAGATTGATAATCAGCTTGCAAAAGGCGCTCTGCGTGCATCAGCCATTGCAGAGCCAATCTTAGATGAAGTGAAGGAAATTGTCGGCTTCGTGAAATAGACGCAAAGGCAAAATCTTCTTTTTATGGGTCTGGCTATTTCAAATTGGCAGTTGCTATCCTATATTAAGGATAGAATTACGCATTAAGTAAGGTAGAGGCTCATGTTTATTCAAACTGAAGACACACCAAATCCAGCTACATTGAAATTCATCCCAGGCACAGATGTGATGGGTCAAGGCACTGCTGACTTCCCTGATAAGGAAAGCGCGAAAGGGTCTGCTCTTGCTCGCAGATTATTTCAAATTGATGGCATTAGCGGTGTATTTTTAGGATCTGATTTTGTCACAGTTACAAAAACAGATGACCAAGAATGGTTTACATTAAAGCCATCTATCTTGGCAGGTATTATGGAACATTATGCCTCTGGCCTGCCTGTGATTGACGCCGAAAGCGAAGATGGGTCATCTGATGATGAGGATGATGATCTTGTAAAGCAAATCAAACATTTGCTTGATACAAGGGTGCGCCCCGCTGTGGCAATGGATGGCGGTGACATCGTTTTTCATGATTTTGATGATGGCATTGTTACATTATCAATGCGCGGTGCCTGTTCAGGTTGCCCAAGTTCAACAGCGACGTTGAAAATGGGTATTGAGAATATGTTGCGCCATTACATCCCAGAGGTAAGAGAAGTGCGTCCTGCTGAATAGCATGATGTAATCTTTTTAACGCTCGGGCAAATAGGCGATATAAGCGCCGTATGTGGCAGACGAGAGTAACAAGTAATGGCATCCTCAAATGAGCGTATTACAAACCGCAGGCTGCTAATATTTTTAGCATTCATGCTGGTATTGAGTTATGCCATGCCAACCTTGTTTGGCCTGAAGCCCCCTCGCCTAACCCCAAAGGACGCTATGACGCCGCTCCAGCTAAAAGAGCTAGAGGCAAAAGAATTACGAGATGAGATTACAAAGCTAGAAGATAGGCTAGCTGTGCTGACAGCACGCAATCAATTGGCCGAAAAAGCCCAAAATCTCGCGATGGCAAAAACAAGAGAAGCTGAAGAGGCTTTTGCAGCGGCAGAAACAGATGCGCTAGCTGCTAATGAAGCTTTTGATGTGGCTGATTTAAAAGAAAAAGAAGCCAAGCAAGCCTTACGTTATGCTCGTATGACTGAAGTGCAAGCAAGAGATGCTTTGCGAGAGGCAAATGAAAAAGAAAAGGTAGCGCAAAGAGCGCTTGCCACTGCCCGCAAATTGCAAGATGAGGCAAATAAAGCGCTAGCCAATGCCCAAAATCAAAGCAAATTAGCCGCCACGACCCTTGAAGATATCCGTATTTTAGAAGAAAAAATCGCTGAACTTAATGCTGATATTACAAAAAAAGATGAGGGGGCAAAGCGCGAAGATGCAGATGATGCTCCCCAAGAGCAGGCAAGCTTAACGCGCCAATTACCAAAAGCAGGTATGCCCGTTCTGGTGTTTGAAGATGGTGTGGTACCACGCCATAATAAGTTAAAAATACCAAGCGATATTGATCAGTTAACGGTCAAAGAACGCAAAAAAGAATTTATCACTCTGTTATTGCCTTTAATTATTCAGGCAAATGATATCATTTCTGATAGACGCACCAAATTACAAGAGGCGATCCGTGACGGAGATGATGAGAAGATTGCGCAATTTGCCAAATTATATGGTTTGGCCAATTTTGAGGGTGATAGCACAGCCTTAGAGGATGAGCTTTTATCGAGGATTGCGCCGATACCAACCTCGCTAGCACTTGCGCAAGCAGCAGTAGAATCAGGATGGGGTCAATCACGTTTCGCCAAAGAAGGTAATGCCTTATTCGGTCAATGGGCGTGGCGTGCTGATCAAGGGATTAAGCCCTTAGATGCCTCAAATAGCCGAGCGGTCATACGCTCATTTGCAACCATATATGATTCAGTCTTTGCCTATATGCATAATTTGAATACCCATTATGCCTATCAAGATTTGCGCACTGTTAGAGCGCAAGAATTAGAGCAGAGTGATAGGGTGAGCGGTATAAAATTAGCGCGATATTTGACAGCCTATGCAGAGCTTGGCGAGAAATATGTCTATGTTTTGCAATCTATGATCTTGCAGAATCGCTTTGATATTTACGAGACCTATCAGGTCGCACCTCAATCCTAACGTGTGAGGAATTGGCGTCCAAACCAGCGCCATCTGCCATCTCGTGCTGGCATTGTGCAGTTGATTCTAAAGCGCGGCCCATCAAGCGGTCCGGGCAGACGAATTTCAGCACGCTGACCGATTAATGATACATCTAGCTTGCCATATCTTGATGAAAAACAACGTAATTGTTTTTTAGGCTCCATATCCTCATCCAAGGTGAAACCATAAAAAGGTGGGTTCTGTGTGATAACCATATCAGCAGGCGTGATTTGGGTTACTTTCAGTGGTAGGCCATTTGCGGCAAGTGCCAATCTTTTGATATCGCCATAGGTCTCGTTAAAGGCAAAACGAGGTAATTCAAACATAAGATCATCTTTATGCATGATGCCTGAATTTTGACCAAAGGCAGCGATAAAGCCTGCCTCTTTGACGGCCTCAATCACATTCAAATTATATTCACCATAAGGATAGGCAAATAAGTCTGGACGAAGGCCAAGCTCATTAATGAAACGCTCATTAGATGTCGCTAGCTCCTCTTTGACTTGGTCTATTGAAATACGATGCATATGGGGGTGGGTTGTGGTTTGAGACCCAATGGTTACCCCTTGCGCTTGCAGTTCACGTAGCTGGTCCCAATTCATATAGCCGCGCAATCCGCGGTCAATAGGCCCTGTTGCGACGAATAATGTGATTGGAAAATTGGCGTCTTTGAAATAAGGCCAGCCTGTTTCGTAAACTGATAAATAGGCATCATCAATTGTGATAGCGACTGTTTTATCTGGGACAGTTTGGCCGGATTGAAAGCGATAAATAATCTCTTGCAAGGGCATGATATTATAATTGCCATCTTGCAAATAAGCGATATGAGCTTCTAGCTGTTCAATCGTAGTGTTGGTTGACGGATAGCGATCTTCGCCAAAACGATGATACATGATGACACTTGCATAGCTGACGCCATCTTGGTCTTGTGCAAATGCAGTCGTGGCAGACAAGGCAGATACGAGCATGGCGCTTGCCAAGAAAAGACGCTTGATGATGGTCACAGATTGTCTAAACATAACTGCCAAATCCCTTTTCATATGTATCATCATTGATAATCACTAGCCATTTGCCAAAATAATATTATTTTGACCATTTACGCAAGCATCGTTAGATCAATAATCATGAATAGTCACAGTCAAAATATAAAGACAAAGCCCCCTGTTATTTTAGGGCTTGAGGCAAGTGGTGAACATGCATCTGTTGTGGTGACAAGAGGTGATGATGTGTTGCTAGAATTGCGTCTTGAGCAACGCCACGGTCATGCCAGTCAATTTGTACCTTTGGTCAAAGAATGCCTTGTTAATGCAGAGTTAGCTTTTGCTGATTTGGATATAATAGCTGCAGGTGTTGGACCAGGGTCATTTACAGGTTTGCGTGTGTGCCTATCAGCTGCGAAAGGCTTTGCGATAGCAGGCGGTCTGACGAGTATCGGTGTCAATGGCCTAAGAGCAAGAGCTTTTGGTGCGCAAAGGCAGATGCCTGATAATGTGAGCGATATTATATCGTGCGCTGATACACGCCGCGGCAGTTTGTTTTATCAAAGATTTGACTGCCAGCTTGAAGCAAAATCAGAGATTGCAGAAGCAACAATGGAAGAGCTGATGTCTACAGCAAAAGATGATATTCTATGCTTGCCACCCATAGATGATTTTGGCGAGATAGCGGCAAATATAAACCAAAATGTACATATCGTGCCTATGAGCGCCAGTGACATCGCACGAGTGGCGTTTATTGATTTTCAAGCAAGTAAGTCATTACCACCACTTGACCCCTTATATGTTGTCGCGCCGAAATTAGGGCCGTCTAAGTCAGCATGACAAGAGATGACAAGCAGATTATTTCAAGATTATCGCCTGAAGATGGCGCGCATCTTGATCTGTTTTTCAATCACTTTGGCTTTGGCCAATTTGCAACTGGCTGGTCACAATCAGCACTCAGCCAAGATGCCTATCTAGGCCTATCCATAAGATCGCAAAATGGAGATATTGCTGCTGCCGTTATCTGTCGTATAGCTACTGATGAGGCGGAGATAATTGAAATTGCTGTTGCTGAGACATATCGCAGACGCAATTTCGCTGGTGACTTGCTTTTGGCACTGCAAGAAGAGCTATCTTGTCAGAATGTGACAAGAGTGGTGCTTGAAGTCGCAGAAATAAATGAGCCAGCACGCCTCTTATACCAGAAATATGGCTTCATCGCATGTGGTCATAGAGCCAGTTATTATGATAATCATATTGGTGCGATCATTATGGAATTATGGCTGTCAAAGGTATAATTCCGTGCTACATTATAGTTGGAATATCGCCAAAAATATGTCAGAACGCGGCGAGAAAAAATTAAGTTCTTTGCCTTTAATGCTAACAAGCCTCAAAAAATAGTATGAAAAAATTATATATTAAAACATATGGTTGTCAGATGAATGTGTATGATTC
>WTHW01000159.1 GCA_011526395.1 Alphaproteobacteria bacterium | reverse complement strand
CTTCCCAACAGACGCACCGCCAGTTGTGATGATAAGATCATAAGCCCCCGCATCAGGAATGGCTTTTTGAAGCGCGCCAGTCTCATCAGGCAAAATGCCCAGATCTGTGACCTGTGCGCCAGCTTGTTCTAGCGCGGCACATAAAAACACAGCATTTGAGTTAATCAGCTGACCAAAGCGCGGAATACCGCCAGCTTGCACCAATTCATCACCTGATGACAAAATCGCTATATGGGGCTGTCTTTGAATAACAGCCTGCGATTGCAGACCAAGAGTGGCAAGTGCCATCGCCCGCGCTGTCATCCGCGCGCCTTTTGGCACTAATATATCATCACGTTTAAAATCCTGTCCTCTTTTGCGGATAAAACGCCCAGCCTCGATGGGGGCTGGCGGACTAATCACACCATCTGTTTCTGTGACATCTTCTTGCAGGATAATCGCATCACAATGCTCAGGCACATAGGCGCCTGTATATATCCGAACAGCCTGATTTTCCTCTAATGGCAAACGATAGGGATGACCCGCTGCAGATTCGCCCACCACCTGCAAGGGCTTGCCAGCTTCTACATCACATGCGCGCACACCATATCCATCCATGGCTGACATATCTGATAGGGGGTGATGCGTGCCAGCGATGATATCTTCTGCCACCACATGACCTAATGCTTGGCCAAGCGATACTTTGACAGGTGTTAAGGGCGCAATGGTGCGGCAAATTTCTGCCAAAGCCTCATCTACAGCTTTTAAGGGGGTCATTGTCACTCACCCATCCTTGCTTGCATGAAACTCACCAGACTTGCCGCCAGATTTATAGATTAACTTCACAGCCTCAATGACAATCGCTTTATCAATCGCCTTGCACATATCATATATCGTCAACGCCGCAACGCTGACCGCTGTCATGGCTTCCATCTCAACGCCTGTTTTGCCAGTGATATGGCATTCTGCTTCAATGGCAATGCCGCCATCTTCAACTGACAAGCGCACGCCGACATGGTCAAGTCCCAGCGGATGGCAAAGCGGGATCAGCTGTGATGTTTGTTTGGCGCCCATGATGCCTGCGATTTCTGCGATGGCGATCACATCACCTTTGGCAATCTCTTTTGAGGCAACCGCCGCTAATGCTCTCTCTGACATGCGCACAAACCCATAGGCTATGGCGACACGCTTTGTTGCCATCTTCTCGCCGACATTGACCATATGCGGTCTGCCATCTTTATCAAAATGCGTTAAGCTATCTGACATATTATATCCTCAAGCCGCGACAGGGTTGGCCAGAATGGCTTTTGTCGCCGCTGTCACATCCTCAGCGCGCATCAGTGACTCCCCAATCAGGAAACAACGTGCGTTATGCGTCGCCATAAAACGCAAATCATCTGGCGTAAACAGGCCAGATTCTGCCACAGCAATGCGGTCTTTTGGCAGTTTCGGCAACATATCAGCCCCAACAGATAATGATATCTCCATTGTCTTTAAATTGCGGTTGTTGATACCCATCAAAGGAGAGGAGAGGGCGCATGCACGCTCTAATTCAGATTCATCGTGAACCTCAATCAGCACATCCATACCCCATTCATGCGCCACAGCTTCTAATTCCAGCGCCTGACTATCTGATAAAGAGGCCATGATAAGCAAAATACAATCCGCACCAAGCGCACGCGCTTCGATGATTTGCATAGGGTCAATCAGAAAATCTTTACGCAACACCGGCAAAGAGACAGCCGCACGCGCTGATACCAGATAATCCTTATGACCTTGAAAATAAGTCTCATCAGTCAGGATAGAAAGGCAGGTCGCACCGCCAGCTTCATAAGCCTGTGCTAAGCTCACAGGATCAAAATCAGCCCGAATAAGACCTTTTGAAGGGCTTGCTTTTTTCAGCTCAGCAATCAGCCCATACCCCTCTTGAGAGGCATGTCTTAGCGCATTGGTAAAACCACGCACAGGGCTGGCTTGCTTTGCCAATTCTTCAAGTGAAGCTTGGCTGATGCGTGACTTTAATTCAGCGATTTCAAGGCGTTTAGTATCATTGATTTTGGCTAATACGTCACTCATCACTTATGCCTCATTTGTAAGAGCAACAAGACGGTCAAGCGCCGCAAGCGCCTTACCATTTGATATCGCCTCTTTTGCTTTTGCCAGCGCCTCATCAAATTGCGCACAATGACCTGTTGCGACTAAGGCGGCCGCACTATTCATGCACACAGCATCACGATAGGCCGCAAACGCACCAGCCTCACCAGACAAGATAGCGCGCAATGCCTTTGCATTTTCCTCGCCATCTCCTCCTTTTAGCTCATCAAGAGATGCTGTCTTAATCCCATAATCAGACGGGTGAATTTCAAATTCTGTAATCTCACCATTACGCAACTGCGCCACATGGGTGCTTGTGGTGGTTGTCACCTCATCAAGGCCATCCATACCATGCACAACCCACGCATCTGTTGTCCCTAATGCTGACAGGGCTTGGGCAAATGGCCGGCACCATTGTTTATCATACACCCCCACCATAATACGCGAGACAAGCGCAGGGTTCGATAAAGGCCCTAGCAGATTAAAGATAGTCCGAATGCCAAGCTCAGCGCGAATAGGGCCCACATGACGCATTGCTGAATGATGGCGCGGCGCCATTAAAAAACACACACCCGCATCTGAAAGCGCGCGCTCCAACACCTCAAAGGGCGCATCCAAATTCAGCCCCAGTGACGTTAAGACATCTGCCGCACCACTTTTTGATGACACAGCGCGGTTGCCATGTTTTGCCACCGTAACCCCGCATCCGGCCACCACAAAAGCAGAGGCGGTTGAGATATTATAGGTGCCAAGACCATCACCGCCTGTACCCACAATATCAATCGCACCATCCGGCGCGCTGATTTTATCAGCCATCTCGCGCAAAGTTGATGCACCAGCTGTGATATCTTCAGGCGTCTCACCACGCATCTTCAAGGCAAGCAAAAAGCCAGATATCAGAGCAGGGGACACCTCACCAGACATAATATCATGAAAGGCTTGCTTTATCTGCGCCTGCTCATAAGAGTTGCCAGAGGTGATAGCTTGAATAAGAGAACGGACAGTATCAGACATGGAGTTGCTCAGGAAATTTTTGGTCAAGACGGATAATTTGTGTTTCTAGCTCAGCGATTTTTTCCTCAGCCGGGCCATTCACCCCACATTTTTTCAGGAAATTCGCCAAGATACGATAGCCACCAACAGACGCAATGCTCTCAGGGTGGAATTGTACACCATGAATATTCTTTGTTTTATGTGACAATCCCATCACATAGCCTTGCGCTGTTCTAGCTGTGATTTCCAGCTCATCAGGGATGGTATCAATATCAGCGGTGAGGGAGTGATAGCGTGTGACTGGCATCTGATTTGGCAGCCCTGCAAACACATGCGCGCCTTCATGTTCAATTAATGACAATTTACCATGCACCGGCGGGTCAAACGCTTTCAGCTTTCCACCATGGCTTGTGCAAATGGCCTGCATGCCAAGGCAGACACCAAAGATAGGGATATGACCGCCTGCTTTTTGGATAAGCTCTTCAATGACGCCAGCTTGATGCGGCGCACCCGGGCCAGGTGAGATGATAAAACCATCAGGTGCCATCGCGATAAACTCATCAGCGCTATGGGCATCATTTCTCAATGTTGTGACTTCCACCCCTAAATCAGACAAAAAATGCCATAAATTCCAAGTGAAACTGTCATAATTATCAATCAGGATAAACAAAATAACTGCCTCTTGTGCCGTGCCATATGAAATAGATATATATCATCATTAAAAATCGAGCCCCAGCATATCGTTTGTTGATAAAAAAGACTAGATGGCAATTTCATCATCTCAATACAGGCAAAAGCACCTAAAAAACATATGGTAAAATAATACC
>WTHW01000259.1 GCA_011526395.1 Alphaproteobacteria bacterium | reverse complement strand
CACGATATCTTATCGACAATTGGGCTATTTGCACTGACTTCGTTTGAATTTAATCTTGCAACCGTTGCCGCAATTTTGACTATTGCAGGTTACTCAATCAATGATACGGTTGTTGTTTTTGACCGTGTTCGTGAAAATCTTCGTCGTTACAAGTCACAAGACCAAAAAGAGATCCTCAATATTTCTTTGAATGAGACATTATCTCGTACTGTCATGACATCTGTGACAACAGCACTTGCTCTGATTGCTATCATTATCTTTGGTGGTGCAGTACTTCGTGATTTTGCGATTGCTTTATTATGGGGTGTTACGATCGGTACCTATTCATCTATTTTTGTTGCAGTTGGGTTCCTGTCTCGATTTGACCTCAAAGCAGCTGCCGAAGAACAAGAAGAAAATGGTTTAACTGGTAATGAGCAATAGTAACGATATTCATGGCGGCTCTTCGATTGTTGATATCAAAGAGTTAGAAGGTGACGGTAAACTAACTATTGTTCACAGCTATGGAAATAATGGGTTCCGCATTGCTAAAGAAGGCTATGATGGCTCTCAGTTATTATTGCCGCGTATGAGGTTTGATTGGAATCCACCTCACTGGCAAGATATCACCATTAAAGACTTATCTCCTATCTTAGCTGATCCTATTCCGCCCTTGCTTATTATGGGACTTGGTGAGGCGCCACAAGGCCTATTGCCACAACTACAGGCTGACTTGCATCAAAAAGGGGTCTCATTAGAGATAATGTCGACGCCTGCTGCATGTCGGACATGGAATGTACTGTTAAGTGAAGGGCGTCATGCGGCTGTGGCGTTGTTGGCCATTGCCTAGCAACAATAGTAAGCTTGCCTATTCTGAATTGAGAGCTATTGCACGCTCTTTGGCTTTAGCAACGTTATTTGACAAGCCGACAGAGCAAGAGGTTTCTTGTGACCTGATACAGCTTGGTCTAGAGCTTGATAAGATTATAGACATTGCCTCAGAGCCAATGCTTGCCATGATACGAATGCAATGGTGGCTTGATTTGTTCGAAGCAGAAATGCCGCTCAGTGAGTGTCCTGATTTTGCAAAAAGGTTGCATAATAGCAGCTATATTGAAAATCAGAATATCATAGCAATCATTCAAGAAACACAAGATAGCCTTCAATTACCAACACATTGCACTTCATGGGCTAAGCTTTTTGAGGTCATCTGCGTATCAAATGGCTGGCAGGTGGAAAAGACTGTGCTGCAAAAACTTGGCCACAATTTTAACGCCATAAATCATAAAGACTTAGCACATCATTATGAACAGGTCTCTGATAAAGAGATTAAGGCCGCAAGTGGCGCTAAATATGGACTATTTCGCCTGCTAAATCTTGTTATGCAAAGACAAATGTCCGGCAAACCGACAGAAGATTACCTTCTCATATTCCGTTTTTTAAAGTTGGTTTTGCTCTAGGCTAGCCACTGTTGCATATCGTTAAGCGCACGCTCTGCATAGGCATGTTTTCTGTCTCTACCTTTGAGTCGTTTCTTTGTTTCCATAGCAGGAAATAGGCCAAAATTGACATTCATTGGCTGGAATGTATCAGCCATTGCGCCGCCTGTTATATGACTTAAAAGTGCGCCATGAGCGGTCGTTTGCGGTGGTGATTGCCATGATTGTTCATGTAATTCACATGCTAACATACGCCCAGCCATGCCGCCTGTTGCAGCTGATTCAACATAACCCTCAACACCTGTAATTTGACCGGCAAATCGAATATGGGGCTGTGTCTTTAGGCGCAATTGCCCGTCCAAAAGACGCGGTGAATTGATAAAAGTGTTTCTATGTAATCCGCCAAGTCTTGCAAATTCAGCATTCTCCAGCCCCGGTATGGTGCGGAACACACGAACCTGCTCGCCATATTTCATCTTTGTTTGAAACCCAACCATGTTGAATAATGTTGCTAGCTGATTATCTTGGCGAAGTTGAACGACAGCAAATGGGCGAGAGCCGTCATGTGCATTTGTCAAACCAACAGGTTTCATGGGGCCAAAGCGCAATGTTTGTGGTCCGCGCTCTGCCATAATTTCAATCGGCATACATCCATCGAAATAGGGTGTGTTCTCTTCAAATTCCTTGAATGACATTTTTTCGCCTTCGCATAATGCGCTGATAAAGGCGTTATATTGGTCTTCATTCATGGGGCAGTTAATGTAATCCTTGCCAGTACCTTTGTCATAACGCGACTGAAACCACGCTACATCCATATTGATGCTGTCAAAGTGAACGATTGGCGCAATCGCATCAAAAAAGGCCAAATCATCTTCTTTTGTCTCAGCTAATATGCTGTTGGCAAGGCTATCGGATGTTAGGGGGCCTGAGGCGATAATGACTGGTCCATCTGATGGAGATGGTAGCTCTGTAATTTCATCGCGATTGATTGTGACCAAATCATGATTTTCGAGTGCTTGTTCGACACCAGCTGAAAAATTGTCTCTATCAACAGCAAGGGCACCGCCAGCAGGCACAGCATGGATATCTGCTTCTCGCATGATAAGAGAATTCATCATTCTCATTTCTTCATGCAATACACCAACGGCATTTGCTGTTTTATCGTCTGACCGAAATGAGTTTGAGCAAACAAGTTCAGCTAGCCCATGTGTTTGATGAACATCTGTTTTGCGAACAGGGCGCATTTCGTGAAGTGTGACTTCAATACCTGCCTCAGCTAATTGCCATGCGGCTTCACTGCCAGCCAAGCCACCACCAATTACTTGCGCCTTTTTACCTGTCATTTTATTTGCCCTACTGCGCTGCTTTAAAAATCATAGGCTTCAGATAACGGCCTGTGTGTGATGCGTCAACCATTGCGATATCTTCTGGTGTGCCTTTTGCCACCAACTGGCCGCCACCATCACCACCTTCAGGGCCCATATCAATGACCCAATCAGCTGTTTTGACCACATCCAAATTATGCTCGATGACAATGACAGTGTTGCCATTATCCACCAACTCGTGAAGCACTTCTAATAGCTTTGCAATATCTGCGAAGTGCAAACCAGTTGTTGGCTCGTCCAGAATATAAATGGTCTTGCCAGTTGCGCGTTTTGATAATTCTTTTGATAATTTAACACGCTGTGCCTCACCACCTGAGAGCGTTGTGGCTTGCTGGCCAATTCTGACATACCCAAGCCCCACACGAAGCATTGTCTGCAATTTGTCTCTAATTGACGGCACAGCTTTAAAATATTCAACGCCTTCTTCGACGGTCATATCTAATACATCTGCGATAGATTTGTCGCGCCATTTGATATCAAGCGTCTCTCGGTTATATCTTTTGCCCTTGCACGTATCGCACGTGACATAAACATCAGGCAGGAAATGCATTTCAATTTTGATAACGCCGTCACCTTGGCATGCCTCACATCTGCCACCTTTTACATTGAATGAAAAGCGGCCAGGCGCATAACCACGTGCCTTAGCTTCTGGAAGGCCCGCAAACCATTCTCTGATAGGCGTGAAGGCGCCTGTATATGTGGCTGGGTTTGAACGTGGTGTTCTGCCAATTGGTGATTGATCAATATCAACCACTTTATCAAGTAATTCTATGCCTACGATTTCTTTGTGACTTGCTGGTATTTCTCTTGCACGATGCAGGGTCTTGGCGAGCGATTTCCACAATGTTTCTAGCACTAATGTGGATTTACCGCCCCCAGATACGCCTGTCACGCAGGTCATAATGCCAAGAGGGAAGGTCACATCAACATTTTGAAGATTGTTACCAGTAGCGCCTTTGACTGTAATGGCTCTGCCTTTTTTCGCTTTTCTGCGCTTATTTGGTATCGCAATTTCCTTCTCACCAGATAAATATTGCCCTGTAAGTGAGGCTTTATTTGACATGATTTCATCAGCTGTGCCTTGCGCGACTACCATGCCACCATTCACACCAGC
>WTHW01000155.1:7754-13268 GCA_011526395.1 Alphaproteobacteria bacterium | reverse complement strand
AAAGGCCAGGTCAAAATCCCAATATCGCAACCCAAAGTCAGATGGAATCTTATCACGAAATGACCAGCGGCTTGAAAAAGCCCATAGCGCGATAGCGAGTAGCCCCATACATAATAAGAAAAACATAAGGCTAATAGCTGAGAATAAAAATTTGCTGATAGCAGGCAATAAAGATAGCCGCTTTCCATGAGCAAGAAGCCTGTTTGTGAGCGCACGCATGATGCGCTCGCCAATCAGCCATAGCGTGATACCCACAATGATAAGCGCGATTTGCAAAGATGCACCAGCAGAGGCAGGCAAGCGTGCAGATAAATCAGCGTCATGAAACCCTTGCAAGACAAGCACTGATAAAGGAGGCGGCAAAGTGGGGCCAAGAATAAGCGCCATATCAACGACAGATAAGCTGTAGGCAAGTACTGCCAGCATTGGCAAACGCATCTGGGCATATATTTGCGGCCAAATGATAAGAGCCCACACCACAATAGGATGATATGAAAAAGAGGCTCCTAACTGCTGATAGTTTTGAATAGCGAGCCTTTGGCTTTGGGAAAGAGCGATGAATAATAAAAAGGGGATTTCTTTACTCATCAAACCGATGATTAACAGCCACCCTGTTTGGTCAGGCACAAACCCAAATGGGGGCGGCCTGCTCCAGCCTGTCAGCTCTGGTGATATCAGCCGCACGAGCCATCCAGAGGGCGCTAGTAAGAATAACAAGGCAATGGCGATGGTCGAATGAGGCAAGGCAATTAACGGCCCCATAAGGCGCCTATGCCATTTCATCAATTTTTGCCCCATGCCAGCTTGGGTGCCAGCAGATAAAATAACAAACACAAATAGGATAGATAATAAGCTGGCAATAAGGCCGATATATAAGGCATGAAACATACCGCGCCATGAGGCCGGATTATCTAGAAACGCTGTAAAAGCATCACCAGAGAACGTATCATAGCCGAGCGCCGGAAAATACCCCAATGCAGGTAAAAGGACGCCAAGCAGACCCCCAAACACAGGCAGGATGATGATTGCCAAAGTGAAGCAAATAATTATCATCCCGAATGTTGGTATCCTTGTCATGTCATTATCTCATTAACGAAACAGGCGAGATTAGCCACCAGAGGCAAATCTCTCTTGCCATGCTTTTTCTAGCATTGGCACCCATGACGGATGAGGTTCTGCCAATGTCTTTGCCAAATCAGCTGGCGAGAGTGTGGCAACACCCTTTGGCAAGGCATCAAAAGCAGCTTTATCAGATGATGATAATTTGCCCATAGATAACACAGATGGATCGCCCCAAATCTCTGGGTCAGCTTTGCGTAATTGTGCTTTTGGTGAAAGCATGAAATTAGCAACAACGCGCGCGGCTTCACTTGCATCACTATTAAAGGTGATGGCGAGGAAATGTACATTTGCCAATGTGCCTTTATCATGAACATAAGAGCGCACAGTATCTTGCAACTCACCTCTGGCAATCGCTGATGAGGCATCTGCTGGATTAAAGGCGATATAGATATCAAGCTCACCATCAGCGACAAGTTCACGCATCGCAGGATAATTCTGCGGATAGGCATTCCCACCACGCCATAAGTTCGGATTAATATCTTCTAAATATTGCCAAAGCGGTGCTGTGACAGCATCAAAATCAGCCTCATCAACTGGTGCATATAAGGCATCATTGGCATCTGTTAGCTCAATTAGTAGCTGTTTTAAGAATGAAACGCCGATGAAATCTGGCGGCTGTGGATAGGTAAATCTGCCCGGGTTCTTAGAAATATAGGCTTTTAAAGCATTTGCACTTTTTGGCGGGTTGGCAAGATAGGCGCTGTCATGAAAGAAGACAAGCTGGGCACGTCCCCATGGCACCTCGCGCCCTTTTGTTGGCACAGCAAAATCAAGCACGATCGCTGGCAACTCACTGGCATCTGTATAGCGCCAATTTGGCAAGCTTGTGACCCAATCATTGGGCTGCAATAAATCAGCGCGCATCATTGAGGCAAAATTCTCACCATTGACCCATAACATATCAACTGAGCCAGCAGTATCTCTGCCAGCTGTTTTTTCAGCCAGAATGCGAGAGACAGCCGCAGCTGTGTCATTCAATTTTACATGCTCTAGCGTGATGCCATAATCAGCATTTACCCTGTCAGACACCCATTTGATATAGGCATTAATTTTATCATCACCGCCCCAAGCATTCAGATAAACTTGCTGTCCGTTTGCTTTTTCAACAAGCCTGTCGAAATTATCGTCGCTCATTGCAGAATGTGCGTGAAATAGCGCTAAGCTGGCTATACCAGCTATTATGTGTAGTAGGCGCATGAGTTTGTGGCTCCTATAGCGTTTTCGCTCAAACAGCTTTCTTTAAATCACACCAAAAATAAATAACTGAGCGATTTGTTGAATTATCTTATTAGACGTCTTTAATCTATTTGAACAAGCCTAAAATAAAAATGCATGATCCATCAGGCAGAATAGACGATATCTGCTTTATCCCTCATAGTTTGGTCTTTGTTGCGATAACAAGCCATGCGCTTATCGCTATCAAAAAGGCTCATTTATTTGTGCTTTAGCCTCCGCACAGATGAGTGAGTTCGGCATGACTCCCGATGTTGTTATGGTGGTATGGGCGCTTTTTATAACGCCTTTACCGCCATGATAACCTTGCGCTTATGCTAGGCCATCTTCCATCATGCTATCTTCTAGCTTTGAATTGGTTTATAACGAAGCTTCGAGATAATTTTGTGCGAAAACTGGTAAACTTGCATGGCGCTGACGCTAGAAAACCTATCTTTGCGATGGCAAGATAATCCCTTATTAACATCATTTTCATTACATATAGATGATGGTGAAATCGCTGTTATGCATGGGCCAAGCGGATGCGGTAAATCCACCTTATTATCAGCCATAGCCGGCACAGCACCAAAGACCCTTTCGATTGATGGCACGATAACTCTCAATGGCAAACAGATAGATCATCTGGCACCGCAACACAGACATATCGCCATTTTATTTCAAGATGCTTTGTTATTTCCACATTTGACAGTCGCACAGAATCTTGGCTTTGCCCTGCCATCTGGTCTGTCACGAGACGCCCGCAATTCTGCGATATTACAGGCGCTTGATGATTGTGGGCTTGCTGGTTATGGCGATTATGATCCCGGCCATTTATCAGGCGGGCAAAAAGCAAGAATTGCCATGATGCGCGCAATGTTATCTGCCCCTCATGCGCTATTGATGGATGAAAGCTTTGCCAGCCTTGATCCTGAATTGCGCTCGCAATTTGGCTCATTTGTAGCCGAGCAGATAAAACAAAAACAGATCCCAGCCTTGCTGATATCGCATCATGAGGAGGATAAAATCTTTGCAAAGGGCAAAGTTATCACATGGCCAATGCTAAAAAATGATAATCTAGGGCCTGTGGCATAACGTAAAAGAGTCATAAAAACGCAAACAAAGCCTAGACCAGCTGCGCTATTGCTGGTAAGCGTTTGCCTTAGTTGTCTTTGCGAGTGAGTACAAAGAAGAATAGCTGAAGGATGTATAAAGCATGACACCCTATGATGCTGCGGATGATGTGAAAAAACGCACCGAAGAAAATAGACCAACGCGCAGTGAAGCTGAAGCGGCGGTAGAAGTATTACTGCGCTGGACAGGCGATGACCCGTCAAGAGAGGGTTTGATTGATACACCAGCGCGCGTTGTTCGCGCTTATGAAGAGTTTTTTCAAGGCTATAACGAAGACCCAGGACAGCTATTATCTCGCACCTTTGAAGAGGTTGAGGGATATCATGACATGGTTATGTTGCGTGATATCGAAATGCAGTCACATTGTGAACATCACATGGTGCCGATATCTGGCAAGGCGCATATTGCCTATATTCCAAATAAGCGTGTTGTTGGCATATCAAAATTAGCACGTGTGATGGATAGCTTTGCCAAAAGATTACAAACGCAAGAAACAATGACAGCGCAAATCGCAAATTGTATTCAAGACTCGTTGATGCCAAATGGCGTGGCTGTTTTGATTGATGCCAAGCACCAATGCATGACAACAAGAGGTGTCAAAAAGCCATCAGTGTCCATGGTGACAACGCAATTTACAGGCCAATTCGAAGAAGATAGCCAGCTACGCGACCGCTTTTACCGTCACATTCAACTTGGCTAGCAACTTGGCTAGAAAACAGCTGATCTTTACTTTTTAGGCATTTTAATCCTATACATGAAGCCATAACAGCATTGATGCTTGCGCGCGATGGCGCCAAATCATCATAGGTGAAAGGTGACCATGCGCTATACGCCTGTCCTTAATATTCTGGGTATTTTATTAGCAATTTTGGCAATCACAATGATTGTGCCAATGGTGGCTGATATTGCGACCGGCTCATCGAACTGGCAAGCCTTTGCGATATCTGCGCTTGCGACTGGCTTTGTTGGTATTGGTCTTTTTCTTGCTCATAATAATCAAGCTGATTTTGATATTGGCTTACGACAAGCTTTCTTGCTAACCAACAGCGCCTGGTTATCAATTGGACTTTTTGGCGCCCTGCCATTTTTGCTATCTGATTTAGAGCTATCCATCATAGATTCGATTTTTGAATCTGTATCAGGCATCACAACAACTGGCTCAACAATATTGCCATCTATTGAACGCGCCTCTGCTGGCATTTTATTGTGGCGTGCGCTGTTACAATGGCTAGGTGGTATTGGTATTGTTGTTATGGCACTTGCTGTTTTGCCGATGTTATCAGTCGGCGGGATGCAGCTCTTTAAAACAGAATCTTACGAGACAGCTGATAAGGTTATCCCGCGCGCCACACAGCTAGCTGGCGGCATTTTTATTGCCTATACCAGCATGACAGCCCTGTGGGCCATTATGCTTGGCATGGCTGGCATGCCCGGCTTTGATGCGCTTGCCCATGCGATGACAACGATTGCAACAGGTGGATATTCCACACGTGATTTATCTGTGGGCGCCTATGATTCTTGGCTAATTGAAATCATCATCATAACAGGCATGATTGCTGGCTCCCTTCCTTTTGCGCATTATGTGGCTTTGACGCGCGGGGGCTGGCGTAACCTGTGGCATGACCCACAGGTGCGGTGGTTTATGGCGCTTATCGTGACTGTTGTGATGCTTGTCAGCTATCATTTGACAGGCATGAATTATCATTGGCTAGATGCTTTGCGCCTTGCGAGCTTTAACTCGATATCTATCTTAACCGGCACAGGATATGGCACAGCCAATTTTGCGGCTTGGGGCGGGTTTGTGACCACGATATTGCTGATATGTATGTTCATTGGTGGCTGTGCGGGGTCAACGACATGCGGTGTCAAAATCTTCCGCTTGCAAGTGCTTGCCTCAACGATACGTGTGCAGATTTCACGATTACTGCGCCCACATGGTGTTGTCATCGCCTATTATAACAAACGTCCTGTGAGTGATAATGTCATGGATGCTGTGATGGGCTTTTTCTATCTATACATCTTATGTTTTGTGATTCTCGCTGTGTTTTT
>WTHW01000155.1:0-7654 GCA_011526395.1 Alphaproteobacteria bacterium | reverse complement strand
GCTTGCATTGTCACGCGGATACGCGATTCCTGATTATCTTTCAGGCTATCAAAAAACCCTTCAGCAGGTGGCAATTTTTCTTGCTGAATTGAGGCTTCAGAAATATTCAAAATCAACTCACCAGACGCGCCCTTTGGCACCACAGTTTTGGTTGCCCAATCAATCAAAGATGCGGCAGGTGTTGGCGTTAATTCATGTTCAACATAAGGGGGGCTGAGCGGCATAATCCAATTATCAACAATCTCGAGGCGGCGCGCATTTATGGCAAGCTCTGCATCATCTTGGATTTGGAAGCTGATGGTTTTCTCGACTGAAACGCCTGTCTGACAAGCGCTAAGACCTAGAAATGCGATTGCTATGATAAGAAATTGATATATGCGTGCCATCAATGCCACCTCTTTTGATGTGATACTTGCAAGAGAATCACAATCCGCGGCCTAACTCAAGATGCGATTTACATTATCAAGATGTGTAATTTGCCAAATCAAATGCGCGTTCTGTCTTACAGAATTCACATGAGACAACGAGCCGGCCATTTTCATCTGCTAGGCTATCACGTTGCTCTGATGACAGACCATCTAGCATTGTTTCAACTTTTTCAGGCGAACAACGACATTGGTCACGCACATCACGTTCAGGCTGACTATGTGCGCCTATTGTGCCAAATAAACGATAGACAAGCTGGTCTAGTGGCAATGAGGTATCGAGCAATTCTTCTGGTTTTACAGAACTACATAATGTCATCGCTGTATGCCATAAATCTTGTGAGGCGGCGTCCATCTCTTCAGGTTGGGTGTAGAGATCATCATCTGACTTTCCGCCACTTGTTGCGATTTGTTGCAACATGAGAGCTGAAGATACCCACCCATCGTCGGTTTTTTCAGCTAACGTCATCACAAGAGATGATAATTGTTCTGAATTTTTATACCACGCCGTAGCGGCATCACCTAAATGCGGGCCATCAAGCTCAACAATGCCTTGATAGCGTCTGTTCGTGACCTGATGATCAACTGTGAATGCCATATAACCTGACCCTGTCAGGCGCGGCAACAAGGCTGGCCCCTGATAAGCATCGCCAAGCATATCATCATCACCAAAAGCCGCATAACAGCGCATGGCGCCATCATCAGTCATATCAGCCATCAGCGTTTTAATCGCACCATCACCTTTGGCCTGAACAGTGAAAACACCTTCGAACGACATCATGCTTGCCAATATAGACGTCAAAGCCATTGTCTCTGCACATAGCCCTGCCACAATATCAGGATAGTCATGACGTGACAGGATGGCATTGCTGGCATGATGCAATCGGGCAATTCTGCCGCGAATGCGAGGTGTGTTTCCTTCCTCGCCTGTTAAATAAAATGGCAAAACCTTGTCTGTATTACGCATTATAACAGAGCCCTTTATCACACAAATTCAATATGTATTATTTGGTTCAAGCTATATAATCTTGGTAATGTCTATTTTTAAGCTTTCTCACCACAACAATAAGCCAAAATGGCTTTTTGCGCATGTAGTCTATTTTCAGCTTCTTGCCAGACCATTGACTGGTTGCCATCAATCACAGAGGCTGTCACTTCCATATCACGGATAGCTGGCAGACAATGCATGAAGATTGCATCAGGTGCGGCGGCAGACATAACATCATCATTAACTTGGAACGGCGTCATATCTTGAACGCGTGTGCCTTCTTCATCACCCATTGAAATCCAAACATCAGTGACAATCACATGTGCATCTTTGGCAGCTTCTAGCACATCATCATGTAATATGATGCTAGCACCTTTATCTCGTGCCCATGCAATAATATCAGCTGGTGGCTCATAGCCTGATGGACAGGCAAGACGCAACTCAAATCCCATGACAGCTGCTGCCTCAATCCATGAGACTGCCATATTATTGCCATCACCAGCCCAGCAGACTATCTGGCCTTCAATTACACCATGCGCATCAAGCATGGTCATCATATCTGCCATCACTTGGCAGGGGTGAGATGTGTCTGTTAGCCCGTTAATCACTGGAATAGAGGCATTATCAGACAACCCCATCAATGTATTATGAGACAGACAACGGATCATAATACCATCAAGATATCCTGATAATACCTTGGCTGTATCAGAAATACTTTCTCCGCGACCAATTTGCATATCACTAGCAGATAACACGATAGGTGTGCCGCCAAGCTGGCTGATGCCAACTTCAAATGACACTCTTGTTCTGGTTGATTGTTTTTCAAAAATCATACCAATATGCTTGCCTGCAAGAGGCTGTGCATGTTGTTCACCAGACTTTAGGGCTTTGCGCATAGCAAGACCATCTTGAAGCATCGCCTCAAGTGCATCTTTCGTAAAATCTTTCAAATCCAAAAAATGGCGCATCATATCACCTAAATTCTTATCACAAATTATCAATAGAGCGGGTGACTATAATGCTTTCATCGCATTATGTAAAATGCGCAATAATTCATCGACTTCATCTGATGAAATTGTCAAAGGCGGAAGCAAGCGCAACACATTATCTGCGGCTGGCACAGCCAATAATTTATGGTCACGTAACATGCCGTTTAACACGCCAGCTTCATACCCCTCAGATAGCTTGATACCACGCAGAAACCCTGTGCCGCGCAATTCAGCAATTTTGCCCTCATAAAGGCTCGCAAGTTCTGCCAGACCAGCATCAAGCTGTGAGATGCGCTGTCCTAATTCAGGGAAGAATGCCTCATCTTCAAGCACATCCATCACAGCATTACCAGCGGCAACAGCCAAAGGATTACCACCAAATGTTGTGCCATGACTGCCCGGCCCCATCGCCTCACCAATCTCTTTGCGCGCAATGATAGCGCCCATCGGAAATCCGCCGCCAAGCCCTTTGGCAACAGCGATTAAGTCTGGCTGGATGCCTGCCTTTTGATAGGCAAATAAATGACCTGTTCTGCCCATACCTGTTTGAATTTCATCTGCGATGACAAGGGCGCCAAATTCATCTGCGGCTGCTCTGATCCCTTCAAGATACCCGTCAGGCGCCGCATTTGCGCCACCTTCACCTTGCACAGGTTCAATGAAAATCGCGGCAATCTTGTCACTCATCTGATTGCGCAATTCATTTAAATTGCCAAAAGGCGCATGAATAAAACCAGATGCCATCGGGCCAAAGCCTTCTCTGAAAGCTGGTCTATCTGTGGCGGCTAGCATGCCTAATGTGCGGCCATGAAAGGCGCCGCCGGCACATAATATCACATGGCGATTTGTATCACCTTTTGCGTGGTGATAGCGGCGCGCCATCTTAACAGCGCCTTCATTCGCCTCTGCACCTGAATTACAGAAAAACACATGTTCAAGTGCGGTCGCCTTTGCCAATCTTGCGGCTAGTTTTTCTTGGCCCTCGATACGATAGAGGTTTGATACATGCCAAACCTTGTCAATTTGAGCATGCAATGCCGCAACTAGATGAGGGTGATTATGACCCAAATTATTCACAGCAATACCACTTGCACAATCAAGATAGGCAAGCCCGTCATAATCATATAAATAGCTTCCTTGACCACGCTCAAACCATAAATCGGCTCTGCCATAGGTGGGCATAACAGCTGATTGGTCAGCGGCAAATGTGTCTTGTGGTTTCATTGTGATGTGCGACCTTTAAATAAAATATTTTGCCAGCTTCAGTGACTGTGATTGATAATTGGATCCAGATCCATCTGCCCCATATAGCCAGTCAGGGCGTTGTGACATGCGCTCAAAAATCAAGCGGCAGACAATTTGATCATGCTCTATCAAAAATGGCACATCATGAGAGCGCACTTCTAGCACAGCTCTTGTATGTTCTGCGCCTTTTGCGCCAATGCCAAAACCGGGATCAAAAAAGCCAGCATAATGCGCTCTGAACTCACCAGCTCTGGTGTCATAAGCACTCATTTCAGCTGCATAATCTTCAGGCACACAGACATATTCACGGCTTGCCAGAATGTAGAATTCATCTGGATTTAAGACCAAGCCACCAGCGACTAAGTCATCTGTTGTGACACGCTCCCAAAATTGTGTTTTTGCTAGCGTGCCGGGCTTATCCATATCAATCAGGCCAGCATGCTTTCTGGCGCGCCAGCCAATCAGACCTGTGTCATCTTCTGGCTCAAAGTTAACGGACAGGCCAACACCTTGCGAGATATTGACGCTTCCAGCTTGCCCTTTTGCCAATTTCACAAGTGCGGCATCATCTTGTAATTGCGCAAGTGACGCATCATCAAGCACGACATTGCCACAACGCAAACGTAGCTGAGATAACCTTGTGCCGGGGCGCACTAATACTGAAAAGGTGCGCGGTGAAATCTCGGCGTATAAGGGCCCTTCATAGCCATGTGGCACTGTTTCAAATTCAATCGCGCCATCTGTGATAAGACGGGTAAATACATCAACGCGCCCTGTTGAGCTTTTTGGATTTGCGATGGCCGATAAGTGAGATGGCAGAGCAAGACTTTCTTGCAATTCAACCAAATAGACACATCCTTTTTCCAATACAGCGCCGTCAGTTAAGTCAATCTCATGCAAAGCAAGATTGGCTAGCTTGTCAGAGACTGTGGCATTCGCACCTGGCAAAAAGGATGTTTGAATGCGCCATGCTCTTGAGGAGAGGCGCAAATCAAGACTGGCAGGTTGGATTTGCCCATCCAGCGGCGGTGATTGCATTTTGATCACATGATTGGCTATCGCCATTTTTATTTGATCAGATGATAAAATACCGTCTGCTATGGGCTGATTATCACTATCTAGCATGTTTTAGCACATCCAAAATGTTGGTTATAATGACGTCAAAACTGGCGCCGCCATTTGCTTTATCGACCATAAATCAAAGCGTAAAAAATTACCATAAACAAAAACAAGCCGGCAGGTGTCTGTCTTTATTTCGTAATATTCGATAAGATAACGCCATGGAAATAGATGTTGATATTCTCTCGACCAGCAAACTTCATAAAAGGCTTATGAATAAGGCTGTCCATTATCTTGGTCGCTATCAAGCAAGCCGCCAGAGATTAAGGCGTGTGCTAAAGCAATTTGCAATAAGAAAATTAGTGCCAAGCGATGGTGATGAAAAAAGCAACAAGCCACGATATAGCGAGACAGATATCGCAAGCGCTATCGAGGATATTATTCTTATCTGCACAAGATATGGCTATGTTGATGATAGCGCATTAGCACAAGCAAGAGCGCGCCAATCTGTCATAACAGGGCAATCTGCCTATCAGCTAAGCGGCAAGCTTCGCCAGATGGGCATTGATGAAGATACAACCAAAGGCGCATTAAGTTATCGCAATGATGAGCATCAAAATGCTGAGCTAGCAGCTGCTATTCGTGCCATGCGCAAAAAGCGCCTAGGACCATTTCATAGTCAGTATGATGCGTTATCACGCGAAGAGCAATCAAAGCAATTTGCCAAATTAGCAAGGCTCGGCTTTTCAATGGATTTGATTAAACAAATCTTGCGCATTGAAACAACAGACGAAGCAGAAGAGTTACTGTATCAAGCAGAATCAAAACCAAATTTTGAAACTTAACCCAAGCTATGCTACATAAATGTCATCATTGGGGTTCGGGTTATATTTTGACATTATAATGAGGGGGAAAAGGCCAATGTCTGATGACGCAAAATTTGCACCAACAGCTGCACAAATCGAACGTGCGCATGTAGATAACGCAAAATATCTTGAAATGTATGAGCGTTCAGTAGCGGATCCAGAGGGGTTCTGGCGCGAACAAGGCCAGACAATCGAATGGATGAAGCCATTTAGCAAAGTAAGCGATGTATCATATGACAAGCCTGACGTATCCATTAAATGGTATCATGATGGCACATTGAATGCCTCTGCTAATTGCTTAGACAGGCATCTTGCAGAGCGCGGCGATCAGACAGCTATCATCTGGGAGGGTGACGATCCAAATGACTCAAAGCATATCAGCTATAAAGAATTGCATGAGGAAGTCTGTAAATTCTCAAACGTACTAAAAGGGCGCGGCGTTAAAAAAGGTGACCGTGTCACTATCTATATGCCGATGGTTCCTGAAGCAGCTGTTGCAATGCTTGCTTGTGCTAGAATCGGTGCTGTTCATTCAGTTGTCTTTGGCGGCTTCTCGCCAGATGCGCTTGCAGGCCGTATCCAAGATTGTGAATCCACAATTGTTATCACATCTGATGAAGGTGTGAGAGGCGCAAAGCCAATCCCGCTGAAAGCCAACACAGATGCCGCACTAGAATCATGTCCTGATTGCACAAGCTGTATCGTTGTAAAGCGCACAGGCGGTGATATCTCTATGAAAGAGGGTCGTGATATTTGGTATCATGAGGCTATGGCAGATGCTTCACCGATTTGCCCGGCAGAAGAAATGAATGCTGAAGATCCCCTCTTCATCCTTTACACATCAGGCTCTACAGGCAAACCAAAGGGCGTACTACATACAACTGGCGGCTATATGGTCTATGCCTCAATGACACATAAATATGTGTTTGATTACCATGATGGCGATGTCTATTGGTGTACAGCTGATGTGGGTTGGGTCACAGGCCATAGCTATATTCTTTATGGTCCGCTTGCCAATGGCGCGATCACCTTGATGTTTGAAGGTGTGCCAACCTATCCTGACTCATCACGTTTCTGGCAGGTTATTGAAAAGCATAAGGTGAATATTTTCTATACAGCGCCAACAGCGATACGCGCGCTGATGCGTGAGGGTGCTGACCCTGTCAAGAAACATGACAGAAGCTCTCTTCGTCTTCTTGGATCTGTGGGTGAGCCAATTAATCCAGAAGCATGGATGTGGTATCATGAAGTGGTTGGTGATAGCCGCTGTCCTATCGTTGATACATGGTGGCAAACAGAAACAGGCGGCATCCTTATCACACCATTGCCAGGCGCAACTGAAACAAAGCCAGGTTCAGCAACAAGGCCGTTTTTCGGTGTACAACCTGTGCTGGTTGATAATGAAAATAATATCATCGAAGGCGCTGTTGAAGGCAATTTATGTATCAATGCCTCATGGCCTGGCCAAATGCGCACAGTCTATGGTGACCATCAGCGCTTTATTGATACTTATTTTTCAACATTCGAAGGCCGCTATTTCACAGGTGACGGCGCACGACGTGATGAAGATGGCTATTACTGGATCACAGGTCGTGTGGATGATGTGATCAATGTATCAGGTCACCGTATGGGTACAGCAGAAGTTGAATCAGCGCTTGTCGCACACCCGAAAGTGGCTGAGGCAGCTGTTGTTGGCTATCCACATGATATTAAAGGGCAAGGCATTTATGCTTATGTCACTTTGAACGCAGGTGAGCCAACATCAGATGAGCTTTTAGCTGAGCTTCGCACATGGGTTCGCAAAGAAATCGGTCCAATCGCAACACCTGATTTATTGCAATGGGCGCCGGGTCTTCCAAAGACGCGTTCTGGCAAAATCATGCGCCGCATTTTGCGCAAAATTGCGGCCAATGAGCATGGTGAGCTTGGCGATACATCAACATTGGCAGATCCATCTGTTGTTGATGATTTGATTGAAAACCGCGCGAATCGCTAGCTTGCGCACATAACATAACTTCATGATAGCAAGTTGGTGTCTCCAGCTTGCTATCATAGCTTTTAGACCATCGCATATTCATCTTC
>WTHW01000163.1 GCA_011526395.1 Alphaproteobacteria bacterium | reverse complement strand
ATGTCTCGCAGACCACATTATATGGCTATGTGCGTACACGTGCTGGCACCTCATGGCCAAAATTATTCAATAACGAGACCTATCTTATCTCCCTGCGCACAGCGAGATGGCATATTTATGCCGCTTGCGTGGCTGATTTGGCGCAATTTTTGGCAGCGCGCGTCTTTATCAATGGCGGTATCAAAGAGAATCAAGCAAAACAGCTTGCTGATGAGATTTGCCAGATTGTGTTAACAAATACCGAACAAGAAGATGTGCCACAATCTGCCTTTGATGAGGTGATAGCTCTTTGTCAGGAAAGCTCTGATTCGATTGATTGGACAGATGCGGCGCAAACCCCATCAACATTCCAATCAAGCTCAGATGCCTTTATGCGCTGGGCGCCTATGGCAGACGAATTCAAAGAGCAAGATGAAGAGATTATGCGCAATTCCATTCATATGCGCTGGATTGGCATTCGCCGCGAAGTCAAAGAGACACTTGACGCAAGCCCGATTATTTCAGAATTGGAATAAGCAACTCTGCCATTGCCTCACCCATCTGATGATGAGTCTCTGCCTTCCAATGGATAGGGTCAAGATGAGACGAGACAGCAAAGGCATTCGCATCTGCAAAATAGATATCATCATCCCCAAGCGCGCGAATCTTATCTTGCAATATCGCTGGTATCGCTTCTAATTTTTGATAGCCGCCGCGCCATTCTTGAAAACGTGGCCATCTTTCATTCTCGCATTTTTCCCCTAATTTTGGCGGGGCAATGACCATCACCTTTGGGGCAGGGGCATCACGCCATTTACCATTGCCACATGGGCATCGGCGCACAATTTTCGCGAGCTGAACAAGGTTTTGCGCAATATCCTCAGCACGTGCCTCAAAGCGCGCTTTGCCATCATTTGTCCCCAGCATAATCAGCACCATATCAAGCGGTGCATGGCTTAATAAGGCAGGCTTTAAGTAAGGAAGCCCATTATATTCAGGGCCTTCTTGCGGATCTGGATAGGCTGTTGTGCGCCCTGGCAGAGCTTCTTCTACCAGATTGACACCTCTTTCAAGCGCTGTTGCAAGGGCGCGCGCCATCACCACAGGCCATCTATGCTCATAGCGTTTGCCCTGACCATCATCAAGATAGCCCCAGCTATTCGAATCACCATAAACGCATATGTTAAGTGGCATGGGCTGTCTTAAGCGCTCTTTCTGTCTTTTAATATCAAATCAGCAGCTTTTTCGCCGATCATAATTGCTGGTGCATTTGTATTGCCAGATACAATCGCTGGCATAATGGACGCATCTGCAATCCGCAGATTTTGAATGCCATAAACACGCAATTGCGGGTCAACCACAGCTGTATTATCAATCCCCATGCGGCAGGTGCTTGTTGGATGATAGATGGTCTGCGCATAACGACGTGCCACATTCAGCATATCTTCATCAGATGCCATATCACCGCACACAGTATGTTCACGTACAACATAAGGTGCCAAAGATGGCATTTTCGTCATATCACGTGCAAATTTCACAGCACGGATTGCACATAGCTGATCAGCTGTCGCGCTCAAGTAATTGGCAAAAATATCAGGATGTGCATGTGGGTCTGGTGAGTTGATATGAATATGGCCTCTGCTTTCAGGGCGCAACTGGCACACAGACGAGGTAAAGCCAGAGAAAGGATGCATTTCAAGGCCAGGCTTATCAGCGCTAAGAGGCTGGAAATGGAATTGGATATCTGGCGTTTCAAGCGATTTCATGGATTTTGCAAATATCGCCACTTGCGAGGCACCAAGGCTCATCGGCCCGCCTCTGAAAAGTGCATATTGCATGCCGATAGATAATTTCCCAAAAGTGGAATTAATCATATCATTCAAGGTTGGCACATTTGTCTCAAACACCAATCTGATCTGAAGATGATCTTGCAAGGCTTCACCAACGCCCTGCAATTCATGGCGTGTGGCAATGCCAGCTTTTTGCAAAACACGTCCCTGACCAATACCTGATAATTCTAGGATCTGCGGGCTGCCAATTGCCCCTGCTGATAAGATAACCTCACCACCTGCATTTATCTTTGCTTCGCAATCTCTGCCTTTTGTCTGATAACAAATACCGCTTACAGCTCTCTCATCATCACTCTTGAAAGCCAATTTTGTGATATGGGCATGTGTTTGGATGGTCAGATTTGGTCTGTTTTTAATTGGCTTTAAAAAGGCTTTTGCTGACGAGCAACGAAGCCCTTTTCTGGCCGTCTGATCAAAATAGGCAACACCTTCTTGATCCTCACCATTATAATCATCTGTGAAAGGAACGCCCATCTCAACAGCTGATTGAATAAAGGCTTCTGAAATTTTGCTCTTGGCTCTTATTTTTGAGACAGCCAATCCGCCATCAGCACCATGCAGATCACTTGCCCCAAGCTCATAGGATTCAGACCGTTTAAATAACGGCAATACATCATCATATGACCAGCCGCTATTACCAGCTTGCGCCCAGCCATCATAATCTTCCTTCTGGCCTCTTACATATAACAAGCCATTAATGGATGATGAGCCGCCAAGCCCCTTGCCACGCGGCCAATCAAGCGAGCGGCCTTCTAACTCAGGCTCGCTTTGTGTCTTATAACACCAGTCAGTTTTCTTATTATGAAGTGTCTTAAAATAGCCAACAGGGATATGTATCCAGGGGTTATTATCTGGCCCGCCTGCTTCTAGCAATAATACGCGCACCGTTGGGTCAGCTGAGAGACGATTTGCCAGCACACAACCAGCAGAGCCAGCGCCAGCAATGATATAATCATAATTGTCAGTCATCCCTATTCCCCTTTGACAAGCTGTTTACATCACCTCAAGGAAGCTGACGAAATCGCGTGCATTATTTTTTGATATAACCAGATTAACATCATGGTGCTAGTGATTTTTTTAAACAAGATAGCGGCAAATCGTCGTATATATCAAGGATATGATTTGGCGAGATAGCTTGGCTTGCATATCATAACTTGCTTATATTCAACCCCATTTGGGACACCACAAAAATAATAAGGCGTTTTTCATGAAAGTATCAGAGCGGACCGCGCTGGTTTATTTATTTGTTACGATGTCCCTATGGGCTGGCAATGCGATCGTTGGTCGTATGTTTTACGAGGAATTACCACCTTTCCAACTTGCCTTTTGGCGCTGGATACTAGCTGGCCTTTTGGTTTTGATCATCATGCGCCCGCCTCTGCGCCAAGATTGGCCTGTCATTTGGGCTCATAAATGGATTTTGCTATTCATCGCGACATTTGGCATTGGTTGTTACAACACATTGCAATATGCCGCGCTGAACTACACAACAGCCACCAATGTTGGCCTCATTCAAACAGCTATGCCTGTTCTCGTGGCTATCCTTGACAGGCTCGTCTACCGCTCATCCACTTCATGGCTTCAATCATTTGGCATGGGGCTTTCGACCTTTGGTGTTGTCTGGATTATCGCGCAAGGTGATTTGTCACGCTTGCTCGATTTATCTGTGAATATTGGCGATTTCTATATGGTGCTTGCCATTTTAACTTACGGTATTTTTTCCGTCTCTTTGCGCGCCGCACCAAAGCTTAATCAATGGAGCTATTTGTTTGTTTTATTTGTGATTGGCGCGGTTGAACTCTTCCCCTTGCAATTATGGGAATATCAACAGGGCGCGCGTATGGTGCTGACCACAGGCTCTGTTCTTGCGATTTGTTATATCGTGATTGGCCCTGCCTTTTTGGCCTATAAATTCTTCACCTCAGCGGTTGCCACATTGGGGCCAAACAGGGCAGGGGTGTTTTTCTATTGGTTGCCAATTGCCGCCGCAGGCCTAGCTGTTCCCTTATTGGGAGAGCCTCTTTTCAGCTATCATTTTGTTGGCTTTATATTGGTGGTGCTTGGGCTGCGCTTTGGTTTGCGTGATAACAAACAAACCAGCTAGCACAGCCCTTTTAAACCACCGCTCTTGCGTTACTTAGAAGCGTAGCGAGATATCGCGATGCTTTGCCTTACATGATGAGATGCGCGGCACGATATCATCAGGCAGACGTGACTGCGAGCGCAGACCAATTGTCATCGCCGCCGCATCACGATAAGCAATCAAAGCAGGCATAACGCTATCTTGTGCGGCCTGACGCCATGCAATCTCATCTGCCATGATAGCGCTGACTTGTGATAATTTATCACGACCTTTTTCAGTCTTGCCTTTTGCTAAATCACGGCGTGCTTTGCTCATCATTGACTTTACAGGATTGATACCAGCCACTGTCTTCATCTCACCTTCAAAGGCTTTGATTGTCACAGCTGCATCTTCATCTGACTGGCCGGCAAGCTCTGCTAGCACCTCTGCTAGGCGTGGCTCAAATGCCGCTAGCCCATCTGCTTCACTGACAACCGCAATCAAATCACGCACTGGCTGATAGCCATCATCAAGTGTGTTGCGATATTTACGCTGTGCTTTTGACAATGATTTCAATTGCGCCTGATAGGCATCTTGCGCATCAGCCCATTCAGCTGGGATTTGGTTACGAAGTGCCGCAATCTCGCCATCAAAGACTTCAAGTTTTGCTTCAAGAACAGCAATTTCATCAGCATCATCAAGGCGTCTGATTTGCTTTGATATTTCTTTTGCTTCCCCTTCAATCAGGCGGATTTGACGCTCTAGCGTGCGCACACCAGCATGCATGCTTGCATAGGTAACCTCTGTTGCCGCTAGCCCTTCAAATTCAGCTTCAACATCAGCAAGCCTATCAAAAGAGGCACGTGCATCTGCTGGCACATCTTTTAGGCCATCTGCAATCTTCTTTGGTAGGCCAGAGAAATTGGCTGTCTCAAACTCAGCAATCGCCACTTCCAACATTGGACGCTGTGCAATTAGCTCTTCTGCCAGATATTCTTCAACACATGCCTCCAGCTTTGGATTCACAGGCGGCGGTGCATTATAAGATGACAGATAGAAACGGTTCGGCAGGTAATTCACCAATTGTGGGAATGAGCCAACAATCACAAGCGCAAATAACTGCAATCCGATAAATGGTATCACCCCGCGATAGATAGACAGCGTGCTAATCGCCTTACTAGCCACACCTCGCAGATAGAACAGCGCAAAGCCAAATGGCGGTGTTAAGAAGCTTGTCTGCATATTCACACCGATCATCACACCAAGCCAAACAGCGGTGACGTTAGCACCTGGGTCAGCTAGCAAAATCGGCGCAACGATTGGCACCACCACAACAGCGATTTCGATGAAATCTAGGAAGAAACCAAGCAAGAAGATCACCAGCATCACAACAAAGAATTGTGTCCAGAAACCACCCGGCAAGCCTGTCAGGAAGTGCTTCACAAACTCTTCACCACCAAAGCCGCGGAATGCCGCTGTCAACATCGCCGCACCAAGCAGGATGATGAAGACCATTGAGGTTGTCTTCGCTGTCTCAAGCATCACACCTTTTAGGGTGTCATCTGTCTTTAACGTGCGGAAACCAGACCAGAACATCGCAACCATAAAGGCCGTAACAGCCACAGCTGTGATCGCCACAGGGATCTGATTGCCTGTCACATGCAAGTTGCGCACATTCAAATCATACATGCTTGTCATAAAGCCGATGATAACAAGCGAGCTTATGGCCAAAATCGCTGGATGGAATGCGTTTTTGCGGCCCTCATATAACCGGTATCCAGCCATGATTGTGGCACCTGCTGCACCAATCGCGCCAGCTTGGTTCACAGTGGCGACACCAGCAACGATAGATCCCAAAACAACGAAAATCAGAACCAATGGCGGCACGAGCGAGAAAAACACCTGTACCGCAAAACTCTTATCAAAACCGCCTTCATTTGGCACAGCTGGCGCTGTGCTTGGGCGCAAGATAGCCGCGATTAAGATATAAGCAAGATACAAGCCAACCAACACCAAACCCGGCAAAAAGGCACCCAAGAACATATCACCAGCAGAGGTTGATAACACATCCAATGATGATGGCATTGAGACCTCACCAGTGGCGTGTTTATACAGAGCTTTACGTGCTGATGATGCTTGGTCAGAGGCTGATGATAATTGGTCAGCCAAAATAATCAGAACGATTGAAGGCGGGATAATTTGTCCCAATGTGCCAGACGCACAAATCGTGCCAGATGCCAATGATGGTGAATATTTATTCCGCATCATCGCTGGCAATGAAATCAGACCCATTGCCACCACTGTCGCGCCAACAATACCTGTTGTCGCCGCCAATAGCGCGCCCACCAACACAACTGAAATGCCCAAACCACCCGGTACAGGGCCAAATAATTTTGCCATTGTGACAAGTAAATCTTCAGCAATACGCGAGCGTTGCAACATAATGCCCATAAAGATAAAGAGCGGGATCGCAATCAGCGTATCTCTCTCAACTTCCCAATAAACACCGCGGAAGTTCGTGACACCAGCAGAGAGCCATTGGATAGGTCCATCTTGTGCAAAAAAGACGGTGACATCATCGAAAAATAGCCACCCAAACACAGTCGCAAGCGCGATGGTGATAATCGCAGCGCCCGGCAAGGCAAAGGCCACAGGGAAGCCTGAGCCCAAAGCCGCAATCATAATGACGAAGAGTAAAAGAAGAAAATACAGTTCCATTGTGCTAAATTCCTATGATTCTGCTTTTGCACTTGCATCAGAAGACGCGTTTGATTCTTGGATATGTTTTTGCAGATGAGTCATGATGAAGCTCGAGAATTGCAAAATCATGGAGAAGGCAAAAATAATCAAAAAGCCAGCCATCAGATATTTGACATACATACCAAAGCCACTTTGTGATGTTTCAAATCTCAGCAAGGCGCCATTAATAACAGATGTTTTTTCCCACAAGCCGCGTGATAAAATCACCCAACAAAGCGGCACACCTAAAAGGGCCGCGCCAATGACATTTGATAATGATTTGCGCACTTCTGACAGGCCAGCATATAGCACATCAACACGCACATGACCTTCTTCGACAAGCGTATGAGCAGAGGCAAATAAGAATAAAGCCGCATACCAAAAACGCACCAAATCACCCATAAAGGCTTGCTCATAAGAGAAGATAAAGCGTGCCACCACAATTAATAATTCAGCGACCACAATCAATGTGGCAAGCCAGATGAAAGAGATGCCACGCTTGCGTGTCGCAATCAGTGCCGCCGCGGCTAGTAATGGCATATGGATATAAGAGCCGCGCCAGACTGAGCGTCCCAAATCAGATGCCATTTGCTCACCAAATACCGCTGGCAACATGCCTTCGATACGTAAAAACGAGATAAAGGCATCAACCACACCAACCAGCATCACACCCCAAAAGGCAAAGCTGATGATAAAAGAGGCATAGGTGGAAAAGCGTGCTTCATGAAATGACAGATAAGATAAAAAATCACCTTTGCGTGCTTTCATCGTCATATAAACAGGCAGTGCCAAAGCAGCGATGAAACCAACAAGCTGAAGAAGACCTGTAGCGGTAACGCTATCAGCCTCATCACCAGACATCAGCCCCATAGCTGATAAGGTCACAAAAGCACCTTGCCAGCCAAGCAGGTGGATCAAGAAGTTATTGATGATGAAAACCACTGCTGAAAAACCGCTGGCCAGAGCCATATAATAAAGCGCGTAATGAAACGGTAACGGTTTACTAGTCATATGCTGACGCCTCTTCTGTCATAGTTGAAATCAGATTTAAAAAAACAGGTTTAATAAAAAAAGAGGGGCACCCAAAATCAATCGCGGTGCCCCTCCCTTAAATCATGCTAAAGATTAGCCAAGTACGCGCTGACGCTGTGATACGTAAGCTGAGTTTGAATTCACGAACCAGCCACCGATGTCAGATAAGCCTTTTAGGAAGCTTTCATGTGTACGGTTAGCTAGGTCTGAATGCTGGCGTGTTTCTTCGAACACTTCCACAGCAGCTTCACCCATTGCATCCCACACATCATCATTGAATGAACGTACTTCTACGCCCTGTTCGTTGATTAGACGTGTAAGAGCTGCACCGTTCTTTGCGTTATATTCTGACATCATAACGTCGTTTTCTTGTGCAGCAGCTGCTGAGATGATAGCGCGGTCTGTGTCTGATAGATCAGCCCAGAACTTAGCGTTGAAGCCAGCTGCCAACATTGAGCCTGGCTCATGCATACCAGCTGTGTAGTAGAACTTAGCAGCTTCATAGAACTTCATGATTTCATCGTTCCATGGGCCAACCCATTCTGTTGCGTCAATCGCGCCAGATACAAGGTTTTCATAAATCTGACCACCAGGTAGTGATACAGGTGAGGCACCCATTTTACCAATGACGTCACCGCCAAGGCCTGGCATACGCATCTTTAGACCATTAAAGTCGTCAGCTGAGTTGATTTCTTTGTTGAACCAACCACCGGCCTGTACGCCTGTGTTACCACACATCATACATTTTAGACCAAATTCACCAGCAACTTCGTCCCATAGCTCTTGACCGCCACCGAAACGAATCCATGCATTCATTTCTGAATAGGTAAAGCCGAATGGCACAGCTGTGAAATAAGCCCATGCTGGGTGCTTGCCCTTCCAGTAGTAATCAGCAGCGTGATAAGCTTGCGCGTTGCCTGATGCCACTTCATCAAATGAGTCAAATGCACCTACGCGCTCATTAGCGGCAAAATATTCAACCTGAATACGGCCATCAGATAGGTCTGTGATGCTTTTTGCGAAACGCTGTGCACCTGTGCCTAGGCCTGGGAAATCACGACCCCAAGTCGCAACCATTGCGATCTCAACACGATCAGCAACAACTGCAGGAGCAGCTACTTCTTTTTCAACGATTTTTTCGACCACTTTAGGTGGCTGAGAGCCCATATAAGCGGCTGTGCCGGCTACACCAGCTACACCACCAGCGACTGCACCTGTAATCAGGCTACGTCTATCCATTTTTGACATTTGTTCCTCCAAACATAAGTTTTAGACCTAAAAATTAGGTCACTAAATAGTGAATGACAAGTCGAAATGACTATTTTTAGTAACTATTTGTAAACTATATAGCTGCGTAATTAGCAAACAGATCAGGTGGATAGCTGTTCATATACCAAACTGTTAAGCCTATTGGCGCAAATCGGCTATCTCTGGCGGTAGTTTTTATGGCAAGATTTACAGGCCTGACCAACCGCCTGATAAGCTGTGATCACCGCCTCTCTGTCATATGTTAAGGCAGCTTCATTCAGCTTGATAAGAGAATCATTATAAAAGGCCGCCGCATTGGCAAAACCAGCTTTGTCACGCCAAATAGCTATAGAGGCTTCAGAGGGTGATATGTTTGAGCCTTCGGGAAAAGAGTTCACCATATTTTGCGCCCAATTTTGCATGTCTGCGCTGATATCAGCGATCGTCTCAAATTGGTCATTTTGCAAAGCGCGCTGCATTTGTTTCATCTGCCTGCGTGCTTTTGAAAATTCATCCATGCGCTCTTTGACAATGCCTGTTGCGCCTTGATGGGCTGATAAGCTCGTGCCAAAACTGCCTATAAGACAGGTTGTGAGCGCCATTATTTTCAAAAACTGTGATTTTGAGATGCGTTTTACAGGCATTTTAAAAGCAGCCTTCATTAATTAAGTTAAAACTAATGTATAAGCTAAACATGAATGCGCCGCCTTTCAAAGCACAAATCCGCATGATTTTGGGTGTGGCTTTTACCGCTAGCTGTCTTGCTGCGTGTGATAGGCCGTTTTTATGTCTGTTTTGTAGGTCGAAGGCACTCTGCGCTCAAGGCAAAGGGAAATGACCGCTTCTAAGCCCTGATGTTGATAGGCCACATCATATAAGGATAAGGCTGTGAAATCGACAAAATGAACACCCTGTGGGGCTGTGTAATTGGCATAGTGAGACAGATTATTTGCGATGTATTTTTGATCGCTGCCAAAGTCATAAAGCCATACAGCATCTGCTTTTGGGTCATATTGCGCTTGCACCGAGCGCGCTAGATTTTCACAATAAAGCACATTATCGCCTGCATCAGATAATTGATATTTGTGTTCTGGAAATCGGTCATGCAGGCACGCGCTAAGAGAGATAAGCAAACCAAGCATGATAAGGGGCGACAAGACTATCTTTGTGCCTTGAAAATAAAAACCCATAAAAACCTACCAAAATAATTTTCGCTAGATTTTAGGTTAATTAGAAAAGACTAAAATTTAGTTAACAGCAGGCGATTTATTCACTTTTTATGAAACGCGTCAAAATCCTCTTGCTGATCATAATCTGTCACACAGGCCGCAGATGACATCTCATGATAATGAATATCTGTTTGATATTTCTCTAGCAGGCTTTGTGCACCTTTATCCCCTTCAAGCACACATAGCTCGTCAAAATAAGCCGCTCCCCAAATTACAGGATGACCTGCCTTACCTGCAAAGCGCGCTCTGGTGATGTTATAAGGTGAGGGCGATCTTGCAAGATGGGCATGAGATAGGTTTTGAATATCATCTGCCGCGATAAAAGGTATATCGCCAAGAGACATCATCAGATGATCATAATAATGGCGCAGCTGGGTTATGGCTATTTTGATGGCACTTGCCATGCCTGTTTCAAAGTCAGGATTATGAATAAAATGCAGATTATAATCAGAGAGGGCTGTTTTGATAGCGCTTGCTTGATAGCCTGTAACAATAAAAATATCCTGCTTATCAGCTTTGATAAAGGGCGCGACTGTATGATAAATAAGCGGCTTTCCCGATAGGTTTTTCAGTAATTTATGCGTGCCTTTCATGCGCCTCGACATACCAGCTGCCAGAATGATTATGCCCATTTTAGAAGGACTATCTGGTGTTTTGTTCATCTTATCTTGCCGCCGCGATAATAAGAGATAATTTCTGCCATGATGGATAGCGCGATTTCAGCTGGGCTTGCAGCGCCAATCGCAAGGCCTGCGGGCCCTTTAATGCGGGCGATCTCTGCCTCAGTAAAGCCCTGTTCTTTGAGCCTGTTTTGGCGTTTTTCATGAGTGCGGCGCGAGCCAAGAGCGGCAATATGAAAAGGCTGTGCATGAAGGCCAGCAATCAGGGCTTGATCATCAATGCGCGGATCATGGGTGAGAACGGCTAACGCTGTCTCCTCGTCAAGTTGCCCTGATGACAGGGCTTTTTCAGGCCAGTCATCAATTAAGCGGCAATTAGGAAAACGCGCTTGTGTGATGAATAAAGAGCGCGGGTCGATGACCGTCACAGCAAAATCTGTTTGCTGTGCCATCATGGCGAGATGCTGGCTGATATGGCCTGCACCAATGATGGTGAGCTGTTTTCGGGCTGTTATGGAAAACGCCAACTCATCTGCCAAAAGGGGATGTTTATCAGCCTTGATATAGGCGCTGCCTGTTTGGGTGTTCAGCACAAGCTCTGCTTTGCCTCTTTTTGCGATTATCGCCGCGCTTTCATCTATCAGTGCTGGCGCGATAAACCCCTCTTCAATTAATGTGAGCATAAGGTCAATTTGACCACCACAAGACAGCCCTTGTGACCACGCTGTTTCATCATCAACACCTTGTGAGAGCAGTTGAGGTTTTTTAGTCTCAAAAAGCGCAGCTGCCTCAGAGATAACCTGTCCTTCAATACAGCCGCCAGATACAGAGCCAGATATCATATAATCATCTCTGATTAACATAATCGCACCTGCTTGGCGCGGCGATGAGCCCCAGCTTTGCGTGACAATGGCAATCGCTATTTTATGGCCATCTGCAAGCCAGCTTTGAGCGATCTCTATCTGTGTTATATCAAGCTTATTTGTCATAGGCTTAACTATAGGGCGCTTGGTAAATCGCGGCTAGTCTCTGTCGCATTGAAGGTGATGTTTTTTGCCTATCTCTTATTTGATGTTATTCTTTGTGACGAAGAGGCTTGAAGTGGTGATAGGCTCGCTCTAAGCTTTTATTGTTGCGGGGGTATAACGCTCACATGGCTTGCCAAAAAGAGGTCATCTTTTATGCATAAAATAACAATGACATCAAATGGTCAAACAATCACAGATAGCATTTCTGATGATATGCTTTTGGTGACTTATTTGCGTGAGGTGAAAGGTTTAACTGGCACACATATTGGATGTGATACCAGCCAATGCGGGGCTTGTGTGATTAGGGTTAATGGTCAATCTGTTAAATCATGCACCATGTTAGCCGTGCAAGCAGATGCAGCAGAACTGACCACTATCGAAGGGGTTGGGGATAAAGATAATCTTCATCCCATGCAGCTTGCCTTTAAACAAGCGCACGGCTTGCAATGTGGCTATTGCACACCTGGCATGGTTATATCTGCGATTGATTATGTCGAAGCTGGCGGCGCGCTGGATGATATGTCTATTCGTGATGGTCTTGAAGGCAATATTTGCCGCTGCACAGGTTATCATAATATTATCAAAGCGGTTCAGATAGGCGCAAAAATGATGCAGGATGCCAAAAGATGAGCAAGCTTCTTTATGCCAAAGCCGCCTCTATCAATGAGGCAGAGCAGTTTTTTATTGAGGCCGAAGAAGCACGCTATTTGGCAGGCGGCATGACGTTATTGCCCACCATGCGTCAACGCCTTGTGGCACCAGATAGGCTGATTGACCTAGCCAATTGCCAGCTTTCTTATATCAAAGATGAGGGCAGCTTTATTAAAATCGGGGCTATGACAACCCATAGCCAAATAGCCTTATCGGATGTGATTGGGCGTAAAATTAATGGCCTTGCCCATCTGGCAAGCGGTATTGGTGACAGGCAAGTGCGCCATCGCGGCACGATTGGCGGCTCTGTTGCCAATAATGATCCTGCGGCGTGCTATCCAGCGGCTTTGCTGGCACTTGGTGCGCAAATTCACACCCATAAGCGTGAATTGACAGCCTCTGATTATTTTGTCGATTTATTTGAAACAGCCCTTGAAGAGGGTGAGCTGATTACCGCTATTAGCGTGCCTGTGCCACAAAAATCAGCTTATTTTAAAGCGCCGAACCCTGCCTCTCGCTATGCGCTGGCAGGTGTCTTTGCGGCGTTCATGGATGATAAGCCTTATCTGGCTGTGACGGGTGCTGGTGAGCAGGGTGTCTTTCGCTGGCATGAAGGTGAAGCGGCATTAGCTGAAAATTGGTCAAAAGAGGCGCTCGCTAACCTCACAATCTCTGAAGAGGGGCTTTTATCTGATATTCATGCTAGCGCGGCATTTCGCAGTCATCTTGTCAAACAGATGGCACAAAAAGCTGTTGAGGCTTGTGCATAAAGCTTTACTCTCACAATCAATAACAAGCGGCCTGTTGATAAAAGGAAATAACGTTAAAAATGGATATGCGTGATGAAATCGCTTTGCCTTTATCTGTTGAAGAAG
>WTHW01000244.1:5605-13361 GCA_011526395.1 Alphaproteobacteria bacterium | reverse complement strand
CCAAAACAAAAACAGGCTGATCCAAACTCACCTTTTGCTGTGCTGGCGGCGTTGAAAAAATAACACGCCTCTATGGACGAGACCCTACGCATTGATAAATGGTTATGGTATGCGCGCTTTTTCAAAAGCCGCGCCAATGCCAGCCGTATGGTCTCATCTGGCCGCCTGCGCATTAATGGCGAAAGCATCTCAAAACCGCATCGTCAAATCTTGCCAGATATGGTGCTTGTCTTCCCGCAAGGAGAGACCATCCGCACCATCAAAGTCCTTGCCCTTGCCACAAGGCGCGGGCCTGCCACAGAAGCGCAAGCTTTGTACGAAGATCTTGACCCGCCACAGCCAAAACAAACCAATAAAGACAAGCTTATCATCCCAAAATTCGAAGTCCGCGACGCCGGCGCCGGCCGCCCCACAAAACGCGACAGACGCTTGAATGACAAATTAAAATCACTAGATGACTAGGTGATAATAACAAAGGACACCGCCCCCATGTTTTCATTTTTAAAAGATGTGATGAATAACACTGCCAAAGTCACAGATGTGGCCGCTGATGAGAGAAGCGAGCTGGCACGTGTGATGTGTGAATTGCTGGTTGAGGCGGCGCGCGTTGATGATGGGATGGGTGACGAAGAGGCGCATGTCATCGCCCATATAATGTCAGAGCATTTTGATATTGCCGAAGATGATATCAACGCCATGTTTGAGGATGCCATCACAGCCTCCAAAGAGCGTATCCAGATGCACGGGCTGGCAAAAAATCTGCGTGATATGACAGATTACGAAGAACGCTATGCCATGCTAGAGCTGATTTGGATGGTTGTGCTAGCTGATGATCATCTTGATCATATGGAAGCCTCTCTCATGCGTCGCCTTGCTGGCCTTCTTTATATCGAGGATGTTGATTCAGGCAAAGCTGCCAAATCTGCCAAAGCGCGCCTTGCGCAATAGCGGGCTTGCGAAAGAGTGTTTTTTAACGTACATACCACTCGGTAATTCATAACCTATTAGGGGCGAAATGCGATGACCTATATCGTGAATGATAAATGCATTATGTGCAAATATACAGACTGTGTTGAAGTCTGCCCTGTTGATTGTTTTTATGAGGGTGAAAACATGCTTGTTATCCACCCTGATGAATGTATTGATTGCGGCGTCTGTGAGCCTGAATGCCCGCCTGAAGCCATCCTGCCAGATTCAGAGCCAGAGGCACAGCCATGGCTAAAGCTGAATGCAGATATGTCAGAGATTTGGCCAAATATCGGTCAGAAGATTGACGCGATGCCAGACGCTGATGCCAAAGTAGATGAGGCAGGGAAGTTCGAAAAATACTTCTCAGACAAGCCTGGTCAAGGGGCATAGACGGCTACCCATTTCGTATCTCCTAGCGATCATGCAAGGACAAATCAGCGCGTCTATGGCGCTGATTTGATATATGGCCGCAAATATGATACGATATCACCAGTTTATTTTTAAGATTGCCGCTGTGATGCCCACAGCCGCAACAAACTCTGTGAGACTATTGAATGGCTAAAAAAACAGAATTCTCTTATGAGGATGGTGACTTTGTTGTCTACCCAACACATGGCGTAGGCCGTATCATCGGAAAAGAGACAAGCAAAGTCGCTGGTATGGATATGACATTGCTTGTCATCCGTTTTGAGCAAGATCGCATGACATTGCGTGTGCCAATGGAAAAGGCCATTTCACTTGGACTTCGCACATTATCATCTTCAAAACAGATGGATGATGCGATTGTCACACTTCAGACCAAAGCCAAAGTGCGCCGCACCATGTGGTCACGCAGAGCGCAAGATTACGAAGCCAAAATCAAATCAGGTGATCCTGTTGAAATTGCCAAAGTGGTGCGCGATTTACGTAAAAAAGATGCTGCAACAGAGCAATCATATTCAGAGCGTCAAATGTACCAAGCAGCGCTTGAAAGATTGGCACGTGAATATGCTGCTATCCAAGATATCGACAAGGATACAGCGGCAGTAAAGCTCGAAGAAATCATGGATGCTGCGTAAGGCGTTTTCGCATCCCACGATATGAAATTTCATTTCCTAAAACTGGTGGATATCTGATCTACCAGTTTTTTTTTGGCGTAGAGACTCACATCAGATAAGCGCAAATATAAGGCGCAGATGGAGGACGCCATGGCTATTTCAACTGGCACACAGACAAGACAATCAGATAATCGCTACATCCGCAATGCGATGAAGCAACCTTTGCTTGAACGTGAATATGAAGTGGAACTAGCTGAAAAATGGCGTGATAATGATGATGCGCGCGCCATGCATGATTTGGTCATGGCCTATGCGCGTCTTGTGGTATCTGCCGCGGCGAAATATCGCCATTATGGCCTTGCTAATGGTGACTTGATCCAAGAGGGCAATATCGGCCTGATGCAAGCGGCCAAACGCTTTGACCCTGACAAGGGTGTTCGTTTTTCAACCTATGCCGCATGGTGGATCAGAGCCTCCATCCAAGATTATATCCTGCGTAATTGGTCAATTGTCCGCACAGGCACAACAGCGGCTCATAAATCACTATTTTTCAAATTGCGCCGTGTCCGTGCGAAAATTGGTGAAGCAGATGGCGGTCCACTATCTTTTGAAGGCCGCCAGAAAATCGCTGAGACAATCGGCGTGAATGTACGTGATGTTGAGATTATGGAACAGCGTATGTCGGGGCCTGATTCCTCCCTGAATGCTCCGGTGGCGCTCGATGGTGAGAGCGAGATGCAGGATTTTGTCGCCTGTGATCGCCCCTCACCTGAACAGGTGGTGCTTGAATTACATGATGAAAAAGTGCTGTCTAACTGGCTGAATCAGGCTTTGCAGGAATTATCATCTCGTGAGCGTATGATCATCCTAAAGCGTCGCCTGACAGAAGATGGTGCAACGCTAGAGGAGCTAGGCCGTGTTCTTGGGGTCTCCAAAGAGCGCGTGCGCCAGCTTGAACATCGCGCGCTGAAAAAGCTGAAAAAATCGCTTGAAGAAAAGCATGATAGCCCCCTAGAACTCATCTCTCAAATCTCATAGTCTAAAGGGCATCAAATAAAGGTAGCCGCAAATATGATGCCATCTCCTTATGAAGAAACCACGCGCCTTCATGCGCCCACCCAGCCATGGGACAAGGGCTATTTGGTGCGCGAAGGCCACGAGATTTATTATGAACAAATCGGCATCGAAGATGGCACGCCTGTCATCTTTTTGCATGGCGGGCCTGGCGCTGGTTGCTCCGCGGCTCATCGCCGCTTATTCGACCCGTTAAAATACCGCGCACTCTTGTTTGATCAGCGTGGTTGTGGCAGGTCGCGCCCCTATGCCTCAATTAAGGATAATAGCACTGATAAGCTTGTCGAAGATATTGAGGCACTGCGTCTTCATCTAGGTCTTGGCAAGGTGATTTTATTTGGTGGCAGTTGGGGTAGCACTTTGGCGCTCTGCTATGGTTTGAAATATCCTGAAAATGTTGCTGGCTTTGTGTTGCGCGGCATATTTCTTGGCACTCAGGCTGAAATTGATTGGTTCTTATATGATATGGGGCGGTTTTTCCCAGAGGCGCATCAGGCCTTTGTGAATTATCTCCCAAAAGCAGAGCAAGGTGATATCTTAAAAGCCTATCTCTCGCGCCTGACAGGCCTATCATCCTCAGATGCCATCATGGCGGCAAAGCAGTGGGCATCTTACGAGAATTCATGTGCCACCTTGGCCGCCCAAAAGCGTGGTGCAGGCGAGGGGGCGATTGCCATTGCTCTTATCGAAGCTCATTATTTTGCCTATAATTGCTTTATGGAAGATGGCTATATTCTTGATAATCTTCATAAAATCTCACATCTGCCATCTGTGATTGTCAATGGCAGGCATGATGTGATTTGCCCGCCTTTTACAGCGCACGCCTTGCATCATAAATGGGGGGCTAAATCAACTTTGCATCTGATTGATGATGCGGGACATTCTGCTTTCGAATCAGGTATGCTGCCTGCCTTGCTAAATGGCCTAGATCAAGTGTCCCAACGCGCATCTTCACGCTGATTTTGATATTATACCCGCAGATTTAGGCGCCTATCCTTTAGTTTTCTTGTTTTCTGTCACACAGTGCGCTATTCAACCTAAGGTGGGTTTTCTAGTGCAAGGGTTTTAAATTATGGTGCAAAAAGCTGAAGATAAAAATTTCCGTGTGACCAATAACAATGCTGTTGATGTCCATGTTGGCAAACGCATCAGATTGCGCCGCACATTGCTTGGCATGTCACAAGAACAGCTTGGCAATGCTTTGAACATTACCTTCCAGCAAGTCCAAAAATATGAGCGAGGCGCCAACCGCGTCAGCGCCTCTAGATTATGGGATATCTCGCAAATCATTGATGTGCCGATTAATTATTTCTTCGAAGATATGTCAGAGATAACAGAGAAATCGAGCCCGCGCAAAATGACAGCCAGCACAGCCTCAGATCTTGAGCTTGATGATGCCAAAGACCCAATGGCAAGACGCGAGACATTAGAGCTTGTGCGCACTTATTATTCTATCGAACAGCCACATGTAAGGCGTCGTATCGCAGATATGGTAAAGTCGATTGCCACAACGATTAAAGGGGAGTGATCTCTGAAATGACAACTGAAAACACAACCCCACAACAAGAGCTATCTTTCGAAGAGGCTTTGCGCCAATTAGAGGAAATCGTCACTGTCCTTGAGCGCGGTGATGTCTCACTTGACCAAGCAATTGCGGCCTATGAAAAAGGCACAGCCTTAAAAGCCCATTGTCAAAAGCGCCTTGAAGAAGCGCGCTTAAAAGTTGAAAAAATTGATGTGCCGTCAACAGATGGCGCGCCGCAATCAGCGACGCCCTTTGACCCGGCCTCATCTTAAAACAGCCTTCAACTATAGCCATATGACAGATTCATCGAAAAGCCCTGATGCCATCGCAAGCCAGCTTGCCCATGATGGCGCGCTTGTAACAGACCACCTTGCTGATTATTTTGATGCGATGACAAGCCCTGCTACCCAGCTGGTAGAGGCGATGCGTTATGCGTGCCTTAATGGCGGCAAACGCATCAGAGCTGCCTTGTGCCTGTCCGCTGCACGTCTTGCCGCACCAGATGATAAACAAGCCTTTGAAGGCGCGCTGATGGCAGCATCTGCGCTTGAAATGATACATGCTTATTCATTGATACATGATGATCTGCCTGCGATGGATGATGCTGAAACACGTCGCGGCAAGCCATCTGTTCATATCGCTTTTGACGAGGCGACTGCCATCCTTGCAGGAGACGCCTTGCAAACAGAGGCATTTTGCCTTTTATCTGCGCCATCATCTGTCTTGCCATCTGATAGGGCATTACGCCTTGTTCATGAATTATCTGTCGGCTCATCAGCTAGCGGCATGGCAGGCGGCCAGATGCTAGATTTAATGGCAGAGGCGCTTGCCACTTCTGGCAAAGGGTTTGGCGTTGCAGAAACAGAACAGATGCAGGCCATGAAAACAGGGGCGCTGATTGTGGCATCTCCTGTTATGGGGGCGATTGCCGCTGGTGCGTCTGACAAGCTTGTCAGCGACCTTCGCGCTTTTGCGACACCTCTTGGCATCGCCTTCCAAGTGGCAGATGATGTGCTTGACGTGACAGCTGATACCACCAAGATGGGCAAGCCTGTTGGCCGTGATAAAGATCAAGGCAAAGCCAGCTTTGTTGATTTTTATGGCCTAGAAGGCGCAAAGACTTATGCCCATGATTTGGTGCAACAAAGCTGTGATGCGCTAGCTGGCTATGGCGCGGGCGCAAATACGCTTCAAATGATCGCAAAATTTGTTATAAACCGTTCTTATTAGTTCTCTCGTATAGATAGTTAAGGATAGGAAAAGGGACTGGGTTTGGCTCATAAAGAAACACCATTGCTAGACAGCATCACTTCTATGCAGGATTTGCGCGCTCTATCTGAGAGCAAGCTTAGCCAGCTAAGTGATGAGGTGCGCCAAGATATGATTTCAGCTGTCTCACAGACAGGTGGTCATCTAGGCGCAGGTCTTGGCGTGGTAGAGCTAACAGTCGCGCTCCATTATGTCTTTAACACACCTGATGATCGCCTTATCTGGGATGTAGGCCATCAGGCATATCCTCATAAGATCCTAACTGGCAGGCGCGATGCCATGCACACGCTCCGCCAGACAGATGGCCTATCAGGCTTCACCAAACGAAGCGAATCTGACTTTGATCCATTTGGCGCAGGTCATTCCTCAACATCTATTTCAGCTGGCTATGGTATGGCTGTGGCACGCGATCTAAAGCGTGAAAATAATCACGTCATTGCCGTCATTGGTGATGGCGCGATGAGTGCTGGCATGGCGTATGAGGCGATGAATAATGCTGGTGCAGATAAATCAAATTTGATTGTGATTTTGAATGATAATGATATGTCAATCGCCCAGCCGGTTGGCGCCTTATCATCCTATCTCTCAAATCTGATTACCTCTAAGCCTTATCAATCAATCAGAGGCATCATGAAAGAAGTGGCAAGCCGCTTCCCAGCTGAGATTGAACAAACAGCGCGCCGCGCTCATTCACTTGCTAAAGAGATTGTGGGCGCACAATCTTTATTCTCACAGCTTGGCTTTTTCCATATTGGGCCTGTTGATGGCCATGATATGAGCCAATTATTACCAGTCTTGAAAAACCTGCGCGATGGCGAGGTGACAGGGCCTGTGCTTATGCATGTTGTGACCGAAAAAGGCAAAGGTCATCCTTTTGCAGGGCCAAGCCATGAGAAATATCACGCTGTGCCAAAATTCGACGTCATCACAGGCGAGCAAATAAAGCCAGCTAGCAATGTGCCAAATTACACCTCTGTCTTTGCCCAAGAGCTGATTAAAAAAGCAGATGAAGATGACAAGGTTGTTGCCATTACTGCCGCCATGCCATCAGGGACAGGGCTTGATAAATTCCAAAAAGCACATCCGGCTAAGACATTTGATGTTGGCATTGCTGAACAACATGCTGTCACCTTCGCCGCTGGTCTTGCGACTGAGGGGATGAAGCCATTTGTGGCTATCTATTCAACATTCTTGCAACGTGGCTATGACCAGCTTGTGCATGATGTGGCGATTCAAAATCTGCCAGTGCGCTTTATCATCGACAGGGCAGGGCTTGTTGGCGCAGATGGGGCCACACATGGCGGTGTCTTTGATCTTGCTTATCTGTCATGCCTGCCAAATATGATGATTGCTTGCCCGTCTGACGAGGCTGAGCTTGTTCATATGATGGCAACCATTCATGATTATGATGACGGGCCATCTGCTTTGCGCTTTCCGCGCGGCGAGGGGCGCGGCATCCCTATGCCAGATACCCCAATCGCTGTGCCAGTTGGTAAAGGCCGTATCCTGAAACAGGGCCGCGATATTGCCATCCTCTCTCTTGGTACAATTTTGGAAGAGGCCGAAAAGGCAGGCGCCCTCCTAGAAGCAGAAGGCTATAGTGTGACCATCGCAGATGCCAGATTTGCCAAGCCACTTGATAAAGACCTTATCCGCCAGCTCATTTCAGATCATGACGCACTATTGGTTGTTGAAGAAGCAAGTCCTGGCGGTTTTTCAGCTCATCTGATGCAATATTGCGCCAATGAAGGGCTGTTATCATCTGATTGTAAAATACGCATCGCACATATCGCAGATGACTATATCGACCATGACAGCCGGCCAGGCCAGCTTGCCAAAGCAGGCATAGATGCCGCCGCTCTTGTGGAAAAGGCAAAATCCA
>WTHW01000244.1:0-5505 GCA_011526395.1 Alphaproteobacteria bacterium | reverse complement strand
CAGCTTGCCAAAGCAGGCATAGATGCCGCCGCTCTTGTGGAAAAGGCAAAATCCATACTGCCATCTGCGCCAGCCACTGCCAAAGATACCAGCGCCTAACAGCGCCAAAAAGGTGATGCCAAATGCGTGCTGATCTTGTGCTTGTTGAAAAAAACATGGCTGACAGCCGTCAAAAAGCCAAAGAGCTGATTGAAACAGGCACAGTCAAAGCAGATGGCGTCCTTGTCAAAAAGGCAAGCCAGACACTCTCTCTTAGCGCACAAATCACAATCGACAGCCCGTTGCAAAATTGGGTCAGCAGAGGCGCGTTAAAGCTTGTGGGCGGCCTGTCATCATTCCCGCAAATCACAGCGCGCGATAAGGTAGCTGTTGATCTTGGTGCCAGCACAGGCGGCTTTACCCAAGTGCTTCTTTCGCAAGATGTGCGTCATGTCTATGCGATTGATGTGGGGCATGGGCAGCTATCACCCAAAATTGCCAAAAGCCCGCGCGTAACCTCACTTGAAAAATGCAATGCGCGCTATCTGACCGCTGCAGATATCCCAGAGCCATTTGATCTCATTGTCTGTGATGTCTCTTTCATCTCGCTGAAATTGGCATTACCGCCAGCCATGTCATTGGCGAAAAGGGGCGCTGGTCTCATTGCACTCATAAAGCCCCAATTTGAGGTTGGCAGAGACGGCCTTGATAAAGGTGGCATTGTTAAAGATGAAGATTTGCGCCTCTATGTCATAGAGGACATAAAAGCCTTCATCAGCGCGCAAGGCTGGGAGCTACACGGCACTATCACAAGTCCTATCACAGGGCCAGATGGCAATATTGAATATCTGATTGGGGCAAGCAAGCGCTAGAGCGGCTTAAAACTGAAGCTGTCCTAGCCCTGTTTGTGCGTGATGGCGCATCAGCTGATCAAGCAAGACAATATGCATCATAGCTTCTGCCACAGGCACGCCTCTAATACCAACGCACGGGTCATGTCGCCCTTTGGTGATAACTTCCACTTCCTTGCCTGTCACATCAAGTGACTTGCGCGGTGTCAGGATTGATGATGTTGGCTTAATCGCAATCCGCGCAACAATATCCTGCCCAGACGAGATACCGCCCAATATCCCGCCAGCATGATTGGATGTAAATAAGGGGGCCTCATCGCCAGCACGCATCTCATCACCTGCCTCAGTGCCTGCGATAGCCGCCAAATCAAAGCCAGAGCCAATTTCAACACCCTTGACTGCATTGATAGACATCATCGCAGAGGCAATCTCAGCATCTAACTTGCCATAAAGTGGCTGGCCTAGTCCTGCTGGAATACCTTTTGCTACAATCTCTAAGATAGCCCCTGCTGATGAGCCGCTTTTACGCACCTCATCCAGATAGCCTTCCCAAGATTGCGCCGCTTTGGCATCACCACAAAAAAACGGGTTCTGGTCAATTTGATTTTTATCAAAGGCAGATTTATCAATCTTATGCGGGCCAATTTGTACAACAGACCCATACACCTCATAACTCGCACCCAAAAACTGCTTCAGCGCGATATCAGCAACAGCCCCAGCCGCCACACGAACAGCTGTCTCTCTTGCAGAGGATCTGCCGCCGCCGCGATAATCTCTGATACCGTATTTTGCTTGATAAGTGTAATCAGCATGGCCAGGGCGGAATTGCTGGGCAATCTCGCCATAATCTTTGGAACGCTGGTCAGTGTTATGGATGATAAGGCTGATAGGGGTGCCAGTTGTCTTGCCCTCAAATGTGCCAGATAATATTTCCACCTGATCAGCTTCTTGTCTTTGCGTGACAAACCGCGACTGGCCTGGTTTACGCCTATCAAGATAGGGCTGAATATCAGCTTCTGTTAAGGGCAGGCCGGGCGGCACATTATCCACAATACAGCCAATGGCTTTCCCATGGCTTTCACCAAAGCTTGTGAATGAGAATAATTTGCCAAAGCTATTATCTGACATAATTTGTAATCTTTTATCTCGGGCTTTTATATAAGGCTGTTACACAGTTGTGATATCAGGCGCATCAACAGCCTTCATGCCAACCACATGATAGCCACAATCCACATGATGTGTTTCGCCTGATACACCTGATGACAAATCTGACAGCAAGTAAACGCCAGCGCCGCCCACATCTTCAAGTGTCACATTACGCTTTAGCGGTGAGTTATATTCATTCCATTTCAAAATATAACGGAAATCACCAATGCCAGATGCCGCCAATGTCTTCATCGGGCCAGCTGACAGGCCGTTCACACGGATATTCTTGCCACCTAAATCAACAGCCAAATAACGAACAGAGGCTTCAAGCGCGGCTTTCGCAACACCCATCACATTATAATGTGGCATCACACGCTCAGCGCCATAATAAGTCAGCGTCAACATTGAGCCGCCATCACTCATCAGCTTTGCAGCGCGTGCGGCAATCGCTGTGAATGAATAAACAGAGATATCCATCGTACGGTCAAAATTAGTGCGTGTTGTATCAACATATTTGCCTTTTAATTCTTCTTTATCAGAATAGGCAATCGCATGAAGGATAAAGTCAATTTTACCCCATTTGGCTTCTAGCTCAGCAAAGACAGCATCCATTGACGCATCATCAGTGACATCACATTCCATCACCATCTCAGAGCCAACACTTGCCGCCAAAGGCTCAACACGCTTGCGAAGCGCATCACCTTGAAAGGTAAAGGCCAATTCAGCGCCTTGTGCGGCGGCCGCTGATGCAATGCCCCACGCGATAGAACGCTCATTCGCAACACCCATAATCAGGCCGCGCTTACCACTCATAATGCCATTTGAAGCTGTCATCTTAATTCTACTTTCCCCTGCGCCTCTTCATCGCACAGATTTTGTTACTGTTACTTGCCGTACTGCTACTGCCTATTGCAGGCCGTAAGTTGTGCGTTTTGCAATTTCAACACGCTGGCCTTTTTCATATTCACGCTTTGATTCCAAAGTGATAATGCGATTATCCACTTCTACCTCAAGGCGATAGCCATCAATGCGCTCAATTTTTTCTTCTAGGATCACACGCTTAATCTCACAGACTTCTTCGCGGCGATAGCCAACAATCTCACCATTGCCCTTATTTTTTGAGGCTTCACGCCCAAGCAATGCACCTGCCACAGCACCAGCCGCGCCAGCACCATTTGAATCTGACAACTTATTGCCAATCGCTGAGCCAATCAGGCCACCCACAATCAGACCGCCAATATCATCACCACCTGATTTCTTCTCATAAACAGGCACATCCTGCACATTACACACCTTCTCATCAGTTGGTGTTTTGCGGATGATATTGCTTGTTAATACATCAACGCGTGTCACTGTGCCCAAAACTGATTCTGTTCTTGTTTCGGCAAATGTTGGTTGTGTTGCCAAAGTGGCCGCGCCAACGGCGATGGCGGCAAGTGCTGTTAGTCTCATCAAACTATCCCTTAATCTTTAAAGGCACCGATGCCTTTATAAATATATTATCCAAACACTCTTGGATTTATAACTCTTTTCCTAAAATAGGGCAAATTTATGTCATCTGTTTGCAAAAGAAAATTACTAATGCTTGCCACTTGTTCTGTCTGCTGGTTGGGTTATGTTTAAACCACCAACCATATAACAAATGTTAAGAGATACAAGATGAGTCAGGATACCTTTGGCAGTGGGCCAGCTGGCACACAAAGCCCGCTTCATTCAGACAGCTTCAAGGCGGATCCCTTTACCCTTTTCGGTGCTTGGTTTGACGAGGCAAAGGCAAGCGAGATTAACGACCCTGATGCTATGGCAATCGCCAGCGTCTCAGAAGATGGTATGCCATCTGTTCGTATGGTGTTGTTAAAACAATGGTCACGTGAAGGTTTTATCTTCTTCACCAATTATGATGGTCGCAAAGGTGATGAATTGCTTGCCACAAGAAAGGCAGCTTTTGTCATGCATTGGAAATCCTTGCGCCGTCAGGTGCGCGTGACAGGTGATGTTGCCCCTGTCTCAGCAGAGGTCAGCGATGCCTATTTTGCAAGCCGTCCCAGAGGCTCACAAATAGGGGCATGGGCGTCTATCCAATCCCGCCCTCTTGAAAAAAGAGCTGATCTTGCCGCCCGCGTCGCAGAGATTGAAAAGACATATCCAGATATCGTGCCGCGCCCGCCACATTGGGGCGGCTTTATCATTCGCCCGCACGAGATGGAATTTTGGGCAGATGGCGCCTATCGCCTCCATGACCGCTTCCAGCTAAAGCCAGATGATACTGGTGCATGGGTGCCACAGCGCCTTTATCCATAAGATACCGATCGCCATCAACAAGATACCCCTTGCGCATATCGGTGCATAGAGTGTCGGAATAAGGCGCATTTTGGCGAATATGATTGATTATCATCATAATCGAAAATGATTTACATTTAGGGGAATTGGCAATGAAATCTCATGCAAGAGTCGTTGTAATTGGTGGCGGCGCCGTCGGTGTTGGCACATTATATCACCTAGCCAAAAAAGGCTGGTCTGATGTTGTCTTGATTGAACGCAAAGAGTTAACCTCAGGTTCAACATGGCACGCTGCTGGCTTGTTGCCTCTTTTCAATATGTCCTATTCTGTTGGGCAAATTCACAAATATTCAGTTGAGCTATATGGCCGCCTGCAAGAAGAGACTGGTCTGCATTCTGGTCTGTCTCGCGTATCAAATATCCGTCTTGCGACCAATCAGGATCGTATGGATGAATATATGCAATATAAGGGCGTGGCAGAGACGATCGGCGTGAATGTTGAAGTCCTCACCCCTGAAGAGATTGTCGAACATTGGCCATTGGCAGTTAAAGACGGTCTTATCGGCGGTATTCGCCACCCTGATGATGGCTATATCCAGCCAGCTGATTTGACACAAGCTATGGCCAAAGGCGCACGTGATAACGGCGCTGAAATCTATCGCAACACAACTGTAACAGCGATCACGCGCACAGAATCTGGCGAATGGAAAATCACAACTGACAAGGGCGAGATCACTTGTGAGCATGTGGTATCATGTACAGGTAACTTTGCGCGCCAGACAGGCCGCATGGTCGGTCTTGATATCCCTGTTATCCCTGTTGAACACCAATATATCGTCACAGAACCACATCCAGCCATCCAAGAGCGTCAGGCCAAAGGCTTGCCGGAAATGGGTGTTCTTCGTGAATCAGATGGTAGCTGGTATATGCGCGAAGAAAATGGTGGCCTTATTCTTGGCCCTTACGAAGTGGGCGCACCTGTTTGTTATTTTGATGGCCCAACAGATGATTCAGAATATGAGCTATTCCAAGAAGATTTGGAACGCTTGATGCCTCATATCGAATCAGCGATTGCCCGCGTTCCTGCCTTTGCTGAGGTGGGCGTGAAGAAAGTTTATAATGGCGCGATTGCCTACACACCTGATGGCAGCCCGATCATCGGTCCTGCATGGGATCTGCCAAACTTCTGGCTCAATGAAGGTCACAGCTTTGGTATCACAGCCACAGGCGGTGCTGGCTGGCAGTTGGC
>WTHW01000148.1 GCA_011526395.1 Alphaproteobacteria bacterium | reverse complement strand
AAACATCTGAGATGGATTTGGTTGTTGCTGGTACATCTGAAGGCGTTTTGATGGTTGAATCAGAAGCCAAAGAATTATCAGAAGAAGTCATGCTTGGCGCTGTCACATATGGTCATGAGCAAATGCAGGTGGCGATTGATGCCATTATTGAATTGGCTGAAGCATGTGCCAAAGACCCACGCGATCTTCCAGAAGATGCGCCAGAAGCTGCAGATATTGCAAAAGCACTTGAAGCGCTTCGTGGTGATGTTGAAGGTGCATATACAATCGTGGATAAGACAGACCGTCAAAATGCGCTTGGTGAGATTCGTGCCAAGGCAGTTGAAGTTGCTGGTGAAGAGGCAGATGGCGTTCTTGTTGGTGGTCTGATGAAATCATTGGAAGCTGATGTGGTGCGCTCATCAATCTTGAAGACTGGCAAGCGTATCGATGGCCGTGATACAAAAACAGTTCGTGGTATCGTATCTGAAGTTGGCTTGCTACCGCGCACGCATGGTTCAGCATTATTCACACGTGGTGAGACACAAGCATTGGCAGTTGCCACATTAGGCACAGGCCAAGATGAGCAAATCATCGATAGCCTAGCAGGTGAAAGCCGCTCACGCTTTATGCTTCACTATAACTTCCCACCATTTTCAGTTGGTGAGGCAGGACGTGTTGGCTCGCCGGGTCGCCGTGAAATCGGTCATGGTAAATTAGCATGGCGTGCGATTAACCCGCTATTACCATCAAAGGATGAGTTCCCATACACAATGCGTGTGGTATCTGAAGTCACAGAATCAAATGGCTCATCTTCAATGGCAACAGTTTGCGGTACATCACTTGCATTGATGGATGCTGGTGTGCCATTGCAGCGCCCTGTTGCTGGTATCGCAATGGGTCTGATTAAAGAAGGTGACGAGTTTGCTGTTCTATCTGATATCCTTGGTGATGAAGATCACTTGGGTGATATGGACTTTAAAGTGGCTGGTTCACAATCAGGTATCACATCATTGCAGATGGATATTAAGATCACATCAATCACAGCTGAGATTATGGAAATTGCCTTGGCACAAGCCAAAGATGGCCGCTTGCATATCTTGGATGAAATGGCAAAAGCACTGACATCTGCAAGAGAAGCATTAGCTGATTCAGCGCCAAAGATCACAACAATCAATATCCCGGTTGATAAAATCCGCGATATCATTGGCCCTGGTGGTAAAATCATTCGCGAGATTTGCGAAGAGACAGGTGCCAAGATTGATATTGAAGATGATGGCACAGTGAAAATTGCAGCTGTTTCAACAGAATCATCAGAAGCTGCTTACAACCGTATCCGCGGTATTGTAGCAGAGCCAGAGCTTGGTGTTATTTATGATGGTAAAGTTGTGAAGACAGTTGATTTCGGCGCTTTTGTGAACTTCCTTGGTCCAAAAGATGGTCTTGTGCATATCTCTGAGATGATGCAAGGCCGCGTTGAAAAGACTACAGATGTCTGTAATGAAGGCGATATGGTCAAAGTGAAAGTGATTGGCTTTGATGATAGAGGCAAAGTAAAGCTGTCAATGAAGCGTGTTGATCAAGAGACAGGCGCTGATTTAGAAGCAGCAGGAGCAGATGCAGACGCTGAATAATCATTCATAAAATCATGAAAAAGCCCCCTGTTACATAAGATAACAGGGGGCTTTTTTAATGCGGATAATAAAGAAGTATTATTCGCTATGTTCTTTGGCGACACCAATATGATGGAAGCCACCATCACAATAATGAATTTCACCTGTCACACCTGAAGACAAATCTGAAATCAGGTAAAGAGCAGAGCGACCAACTTCATCAATATCTGGATTGCGACCCAATGGGGCATTTTCTTCTGAGTGACGGAAGATATGGCGGGCACCTGTAATCGCCGCACCAGATAAGGTGCGCATAGGCCCTGCTGATAGGCCATTCACACGAATATTATCACCACCCAAATCAACAGCAAGATAGCGCACAGATGATTCCAGCCCTGCCTTTGCCACGCCCATGACATTATAATTTGGCGTAATACGTACACCGCCAAGATAGGATAATGTGAGCAACGCCCCGCCATTTGGCATCATTCGCTTTGCTTCACGTGCCACATCAGTAAAGCTGTAGCAAGAGATACGCATGGTTTGTGCAAAATTAGCGCGGCTTGTATCAAGATAAGCGCCTTTTAATTCAGACTTATCTGAAAAGGCGATGCCGTGAACCACAAAATCAACCGTATCCCAATGGTTGCGCAATTGGGCAAAACAATCAGAGACACCTGTCTCAGTAGAGGCATCACATTCAAATAATAGTGATGAGCCTGTTTGCTCTGCTAGTGCGGATACACGGCTCTTCAGCCCTTCGCCTTGATAGCTATAAGCAATCTCTGCGCCTGCCTCTGAGGCTGCTTTTGCAATGCCCCACGCTGCTGAGCGTTCATTGGCAACGCCCATAATCAGGCCTCTTTTTCCAGATAGTAAGCCCATATTACACCTCTAAATTACCCGTTATATTTGGCAAGTGCTAGACACGCATTTGTGCCACCAAAGCCAAAGCTATTAGATAGCGCAAGTTGGATATCTTGGCTATCTAGGCGGCTTGTTGGAATATGAATATTGCCAATCGCTTCATCTGGTGTCTCGATATTGGCAGAGCCAGCAATGAAGTTATTATTCATCATCAATAATGTATAAATGGCTTCTTGCACGCCTGTTGCACCCAATGAGTGGCCGGTAAGAGACTTTGTGGATGTGACGATTGGTAAATCTTGCTTATCTGTAAAGACAGCGCGAACAGCTTCTAGCTCTTTCATATCACCAACTGGCGTTGATGTGCCATGTGCGTTGATATAATTCACTGGCATGTTAAGGCCATTACCATCAAAACCAGCAAGCGCTAGCTCCATACATCTGACTGCACCCTCACCAGATGGCGCCACCATGTCATGGCCATCTGAATTTGCGCCATATCCAACGATTTCAGCATAGATTTTTGCGCCTCTGGCTTTTGCATGTTCGTAATCTTCAAGAACAAGCATGCCGCCGCCGCCGGCAATGACAAAGCCGTCACGATTGGCATCATAGGCACGAGATGCCTTTGTTGGGTCATCATTAAAGTTTGATGACATAGCACCCATCGCATCAAATAGAACTGACAATGTCCAATGTAGCTCTTCGCCGCCACCGGCAAATACAATATCCTGCATACCATAGCGGATAGCGTCGGCCCCTGCAGAAATACAATGAGCCGATGTTGAACAGGCAGATGAGATTGAGTAATTCACGCCTTTGATTTTAAAGAATGTCGCGATACAGGCTGCCACTGTTGATGACATACAGCGCGGCACCATGTAAGGGCCAACACGTTTTGGACCTTTTTCTCTAGTTGTATCGAAGGCTTGCAACATATTTGCAGTAGAGGGGCCACCTGAGCCTGCGATGAGGCCAGTGCGCGGGTTTGAAATATCAGATTCTTCAAGGCCAGAATCTGCCACAGCTTGTTCCATTGCCATAACAGCATAAGCCGCACCCTCGCCCATAAAGCGCAATTGTTTACGGTCGATATGATCAGCTACATCAAGCTTTACATTCCCTTTTACCTGAGAGCGAAACCCTAGTTCGGCGTAATCAGGCGCAGCCACAATGCCAGAGCGTCCTGTCATAAGTGAGTCTTTCACCTCATCAGCATTATTGCCAATAGATGATACAATACCCAATCCAGTGATAACGACACGTCTCATGTTTTATGCTCCTTCTGCGCCAAATAGGCCAACACGGATATCATTTGCTTCGAATACAACTTCGCCATCGCATAAAACACGGCCATCAGCGATACCCATAACAAGCCTGCGCATAATGACGCGCTTCATATCAAGTTCAAATGTGACTAACTTTGCTGTTGGCAGGATTTGACCTGTAAATTTCACTTCGCCAACAGATAGTGCGCGGCCACGACCCTTGCCACCAGCCCAACCTAGGTAGAAACCAACAAGCTGCCATAGC
>WTHW01000069.1 GCA_011526395.1 Alphaproteobacteria bacterium | reverse complement strand
ACGTTCTACCCCGTTGCCACCAAGAACAACTGGTACACCAACATACATACCATCAAGGCCATAAGCACCATCAACATAAGCCGCACATGGAAGCACACGCTTCTTATCTTTGAGGTAAGCTTCTGCCATTTCAATGGCTGATGAAGCTGGTGCATAGAAAGCTGAGCCTGTCTTTAGGAGGCCAACGATTTCTGCGCCGCCATCTCTTGTGCGCTGAACGATTTCTGCGATTTTCTCTTCGCTTGACCAGCCCATTGCAATCAAATCAGGAACAGGAATACCAGCTACTGTTGAATAGCGTGTTAGTGGCACCATTGTATCGCCATGACCACCTAGCACAAAGGCTGTTACATCTTCGACTGAGACGTTGAATTCTTCGGCCAAGAAATAGCGGAAACGTGCTGAATCAAGAACGCCAGCCATGCCCACAACCTTGTTTGTGGCAAGACCTGCTGCACGTTGTAGCACGCCAACCATCGCATCTAGCGGGTTTGTGATACAAATCACAAAAGCGTTCGGGCAGTTATCTTTGATGCCAGCGCCAACTTGCTTCATCACATTGGTGTTGATACCAATCAAATCATCACGGCTCATGCCAGGCTTGCGCGCAACGCCAGCTGTCACGATAACAACATCAGCATCTTTCAGTGCTGAATAATCATTTGCGCCAGACATATCAGCATTAAAGCCTTCAATTGGGCTTGCTTGCGCTAAATCAAGTGCCTTGCCTTGTGGGATGCCTTCGGCGATGTCGAAAAGCACCACATCACCCATTTCCTTTAGGCCAGCCAATAAGGCCAACGTGCCACCAATATTGCCAGAACCAACTAGTGCAATCTTTTGACGTCCCATAATTCCCTCGAATCTCTCAAATTTATGTGAACATCGTCTCAAACCGACGATATTTGTCGCGATTTATAGCGAACTTCACGTCATAAAACAAGGTGAATCAAGCATAAGAATAGTGGTTTATTGATAAGAAATACGGCTCATTTCAGACAGGCGGGACAAGGTGCGATCAAATTCAAACGCCCATTGTTGGCCTTGATATAATCTGTCCATATCACAAGCCGCGCTCGCTACAATAAAGCGGCCTCTGTCATAGAGTGCATCTATCAGCCACATAAAGCGACGCGCCTCATTTTGTAAGCTGTCATCAAGCAAGGGAATATCGGTTAAGAACAGACCTGTTAGCCTGTCAGCAAGTGCCACATAATCACGCGCTGCCAAAGGAATAGCACATAACTCATTGAATGAGACGAATGCGATATTATGAGATGTCTTTGGCAATATTAGCTCTCTGCCAGCGACCTTTATAGCCAAGGGTGCGGTGTCATCATGACTTGTGACAAGAGCGAATTGATCTGACATTTTCTGGGTCGTGGCCTCGTTCACTGGCACATACCAGCGCGGGCTTGTGCCAAGAAGTCGTTCACGCCAATCAGCCCCTTGTGCAATCTCGATGATATCGCAATGTGTTTTGATATTTTCAATAAATGGTAGGAACCTGTCACGATGAAGGCCATTTTTATAAAGATCATCGGGGTGACGATTTGAGGTCGCAACCACTGTGATACCTTGTGAGAACAGGCCGTCAAATAAGCGTTTGACGATCATCGCATCTGCGATATCGCGCACTTCCATTTCATCAAAACATAGACAGGAAATGTTTTTGGCAAGTGCCTTTGCTGTCTCGCTAACAGCATCTTTGGCGCCCTTTGCCCGTGCCTCGTTCATCGTGTCATGAGCGCGCACCATAAAATCGTGAAAATGAACCCGCTCTGCCATCCCATCAGGCAGGCAGTCAAAGAACAAATCCATCAGCATCGATTTGCCTCTGCCAACACCGCCATAAAGATAGAGGCCCTGCAAAGAGGCTTGTTTTGCAGATGTTAGCTTTTGCCAGATAGATTTTTTTGACGGCTGAGAGGTCAGCGCCTGATAGAGAGTATCAAGCGCTGATATCACAATTTTTTGCCCCTCGTCAGATGATATCTGTCCGTTGGCTATGTTTTCGTGATAACGCGTCGCCGGTCCCGCCATGAGGTGGTAGCAGGGTGCTAGCCCTGACGTTCAACCATCAGCTTTTTGATTTCGCCAATTGCCTTGCCGGGATTGAGACCCTTTGGACATGTTTGTGCGCAATTCATGATGGTATGACAACGATAGAGACGGAACGGATCTTCAAGAGCGTCAAGACGCTCGCCTGTATGATCATCACGGCTGTCAGCAATCCAGCGATAAGCCTGAAGCAAAACAGCTGGGCCAAGATATCTGTCACCATTCCACCAATATGATGGGCATGATGTTGTACAGCTAAAGCAAAGGACACATTCCCATAGACCGTCAATTTCAGCACGCTCTTCCGGAGATTGTTTACGCTCGCCGCCTTCAGGGGCTGGTGTTTCTGATTTCAACCATGGCTCAATTGAGGTGAGCTGTGCATAAGCATGGCTAAGGTCTGGCACCAAATCTTTGACAACTGGCATATGAGGCAATGGGTAGATTGCGGCATCACCTTTGATATCATCAATTGATTTCAAGCAAGCCAATGTATTCTGGCCATCAATATTCATGGAACATGACCCACAAATACCCTCGCGGCAAGAGCGGCGGAATGTGACGGTGCTATCTACTTCATTTTTGATTTTGATCAAGGCATCCAAGACCATTGGCCCACAGCTGTCCAAATCAACTTCGTAAGTATCAATACGCGGATTTTCATCATCATCTGGAGACCAGCGATAAATCTGAAAATTCTTGGTGTTTGTCGCGCCTTCTGGTGCGGCGTGATAATCACCTTTTTTCGGCGTTGAGTTTTTCGGCAATGTAAATTGTGCCATATCAAACGTTCCTTTGCGCTCGTCCAGCTTAATATACACGCGCCACTGGTGGCACTGGTTCAACTTCGTTCGTGAGTGTGGTCATTGTCACATCACGATAGCCAAGTGTGGATTTGTTATTTTCATCAAGCCACATGACTGTGTGCTTCATCCACTCTTTATCATCTCTATCAGGGAAATCTTCATGGGCGTGGGCGCCTCTTGATTCTTTACGCTGTTCAGCAGAGCGGATAGTCACAAGTGCTTGGCTCATCAGATTTTCAAGTTCAAGTGATTCGACCAAATCTGTGTTCCAGACAAGTGATCTGTCCTGAATGCCAAGATCGCCCATTTGAGAGGCGATTTCATCCATCTCTTTGACGCCTTCTGTCAAGCTTTCGCCTGAACGGAAGACAGCGGCATATTTTTGCATGGCTTTTTGCATATCAAGACGCAATTCACCAACAGATGTCTTGCCCTTTGCATGACGCGCGCGGTCAAATCTGTCCAAAATTTTATCAGTTGACGCAGATGATAATGGGGCGTGTGAAGCACCTGGTGTTAAGACCTCTGCTGCGCGATGTGCGGCCGCTCTGCCAAAGACCACAATATCAAGAAGCGAGTTTGTGCCCAAACGGTTTGCGCCGTGAACAGACACACAAGCTGCCTCGCCAATCGCCATAAGACCTTTCGCCACACGGTTTGGATCATCAGCTGTCGGCGATAATACTTCGCCATGATAGTTTGTTGGAATACCACCCATATTGTAATGCACTGTTGGCAAGACAGGGATAGGCTCTCTTGTCACATCAACACCACAGAAAATCTTGGCAGTCTCGGTAATGCCCGGCAGACGTTCATGCAAAGTTTCAGGGGCGATATGTTCAAGATGCAACATAATGTGATCTTTGTTCGGGCCAACACCGCGGCCTTCATTAATTTCCATTGTCATAGCGCGGCTGACAACATCGCGGCTTGCCAAATCTTTGGCTGTTGGTGCGTAGCGTTCCATGAAACGCTCACCTTCTGAATTGGTCAAATAACCACCTTCACCACGTGCGCCTTCGGTGATGAGGACACCTGCGCCATAGACACCTGTTGGGTGAAATTGCACAAATTCCATATCTTGGAGTGGCAAGCCAGCACGTAGTGCCATTGCATTACCATCACCTGTGCAGGTATGGGCAGATGTACATGAGAAATAGACACGGCCATAACCACCTGTGGCAAGCACTGTACGCTGGCCAAGGAAGCGGTGAATTGAGCCATCTTCCATAGAAAGTGCCATCACACCGCGACAGCTGCCATCATCATCCATGATAAGATCAATGGCATAATATTCGACAAAAAATTCAGCCTGATGACGCAAGCATTGCTGGTAGAGCGTATGCAAGATGGCATGGCCTGTTCTGTCAGCAGCAGCACACGCACGGCGCGCCATTGACTTGCCATAATCAAGTGTATGACCGCCAAATGGACGCTGATAGATATTGCCTTCTTCGGTACGTGAGAAAGGTACACCAAAATTTTCAAGCTCAACCACGGATGGGATCGCATTGCGGCACATATATTCAATAGAATCTTGGTCACCTAACCAGTCAGACCCTTTGATGGTGTCATACATATGGAAGCGCCAATTATCACCTTCGCCCATATTATTGAGCGCAGCACCAATACCGCCTTGCGCGGCGACTGTGTGTGATCTTGTTGGAAATACCTTTGTGATACATGCTGTGCGCAAACCAGATGTGGCCATGCCAAGCGTCGCACGCAAACCAGCGCCGCCTGCACCAACAACCACGACATCATAATGATGGTCTGTAATATCATAAGCACTCATGTGAAACCCTCACTCTTTTCTGCTTTATACCTGTCTTGCCGATCCCATGATATGTGTCGCTTTATTTAAATCGCTACCTTTAAGATAGATAGCAAAGTGACAATGGCTAGCGCAAAGAGCGCCATTTTAACAAAAATAATTAACCCCATGCGCACGCCCTCGGCGCCCACATAATCTTCGATGACAACCTGAAGACCCAAAGCGGCGTGATAAAAACCAACAACCACCAATAGCAATAATAAGGTCGCCACAAACGGATTTGCCATCAATGAGAGTGCACCGTCATAATCCAATGTGCCAAGTGAGGCAACAATCGCAAGTGTGACAAGCATCAGCGGGACCATAGCAAGCGCTGTTAAGCGTTGATGCCACCAATGATGAAGACCTGATTTGGCAGACCCAAGACCACGAACACGAGCCAGAGGTGTTTGCATAGAATTTTTCGAACGCATGCTGTTATCCCCTTATGCCAAATAAATCACAGCCCATAGCAGAGCTGTTAATAGCACGGCCATGGCAATTGTGATTTTACCAGACCGATAGACTGATTCTATTTCAAGACCGCTACCTCTATCCCAGTTTAAGTGACGGATGCCATTACACATGTGATAGAACAGAGCCACGCTATATCCGAATAGGATGATTTGACCAATGGGATGAGACACAGCCATCATTGCCATAGCAAAAGCCTCTGGCCCTTGCGCCAAAGCAATCAGCCATAAGGCAAGCAAAATAGTACCAGTTGACAATACAACACCTGTCATGCGGTGTGTGATTGATAAGATAGCTGGCAGTGGCAAGCGGTATATCTGCAAATGCGGTGATAAAGGACGCGCTTTGCTCATGGGACATGTCTCCTTTGCGACAAAAAACTCTTCAACCCCGCCCCGTTATAACCATCAAGAGATATTTAATCAATCATCAAGCGGCTTGTTTTTGATATGGTGGAATATAATATTAGTCTGATGAACAAGGCGATGAGATGATTTTATCCATTCAATCAAATGTGATTTACGGTCATGTTGGCAATGCGGCCAGCCTGCCAATGTATCATGCGTGCGGCATTGCAGCAGAGCATCTTGATACAGTGCGCCTTGCCGCCCACCCTGGCTATGGCACAAGCGCACGTGATGTGACATCAGCAGATATCATGTCTGCGTTATTTTCCGATTATCTATCATTGCCCATAGATGAGCCTTTGCAGGCTGTACATACAGGCTATTTCGTCACAAAAGAACAAGTGACAGCCACAGCCAATTTCATAAGAAAATTAAAAGAGCAAACCCCAGATATGGCGATATTAGTTGACCCTGTCTTTGGAGATAAGGGGCGCATTTATGTTGCAGAAGATGTGGTTGAGGCCATCACAAATGAGCTATTGCCACAAGCAAGCATTATTACGCCGAATCAGTTTGAGTTATCCTATCTTGCTGGTAATGAGGTCAGTCATGCGAAGGATGCCGAAGAGGCGCTAGACAAGATGGCGCAAAGATATGATGCGATGATCATTGCAACAGGGGTTTTAGACGCTGATAGGGTGCAAGATATCGCCATCTGTGGGGATGTTTTTTATCATCATGAGGCACCAGCGCTTATAAGCGGTGTAAGCGGGGCTGGTGATGCGTTTTCAGCTTTGTTTCTTGCTTCATACCTTAGTGGTAAATCACCAAAAGACGCACTTGATACTGCCTCATCTCTAACCCATCACATGGTCAAAAATAGCAAAAGCCCGCTGACCTTGAATATGGCAAGCGGGCTTTCGAAGATAGCTGGCAGGCGTGACTAGCCGATAAGGCCTCTTTCAACAACTGTTTCAGCGATTTGCACTGAATTCAGAGCTGCGCCTTTGCGTAGATTGTCAGATACGCACCAGAAGACCATGCCATTTTCAACAGAGGGATCACGGCGCAAACGGCTGATGAAGACAGCATCTTCGCCAGCAGCTTCAACAGGTGTCACATAGCCTTCATTGGCTCTGTGATCGATGACGCTAAGGCCATCTTGTTCACGCATCTGATTGCGCACTTCGCCAATTTCAAATGACTTTTCTGTTTCGACAAAGACAGCCTCGCTGTGACCAACAAAGACAGGCACACGAACAGCATGTGCGATCACTTCGATGCTTTCATCCATAATCTTTTTGGTTTCAGCGCGCATCTTCCATTCTTCTTTGGTGAAGCCATCATCCATGAAGACATCAATATGCGGGATGACGTTAAAGGCAATTTGCTTTGTGAATTTTTCAGGTGTCTGTTCATCATTCACAAAAATGCCTTTGGTCTGGTTGAACAGCTCGTCCATGCCAGCTTGGCCTGCGCCAGATGTCGCTTGGTAAGTTGAGCAAATCACCCGCTTGACGCCATATTCATCATGCAAAGGCTTAAGCGCTACAACAAGCTGGGCTGTAGAACAATTTGGATTCGCAATGATATTGCGGCCCCCATTTTTCACAAGGCATCCGTCTGTTGCTTCGGCATTCACCTCTGGCACAATCAATGGCACATCATCTTCCATGCGAAAGGCAGATGAGTTATCAATGACGATACAACCTGCTTGGCCTGCCTTATCAGCATAGGCTTTTGAAGTATCACCACCTGCTGAAAATAAAGCGATATGTGCGTTTGAGAAATCAAAGCTCTCAAGCGCTTCTACCTTTAGGACGGCATCATCACCATAAGAGACCTCGCGGCCAACAGAGCGTGTTGAGGCAAGAGCATATACCTTATCAGCTGGGAAATTTCTTTCCGCTAAGGTGCGTAGCATCTCTCTGCCAACGGCGCCTGTCGCGCCAACCACAGCGATATTATATTTCATCGAACTATCCTTATTGTTATTTACTAGCGTGTCAGGCTGTCTAGGGCATCCAGTACTGCTTTGGTCATGCCATCTGTGCCAACCTGCTCGCATCCAGGTGCCATAATATCACCTGTACGCTTGCCTGAGCCTAGCGCCATGCCAACCGCCTTTTCCACCAAATCAGCTTCAGCGCCTTGATCAAAGCTGTAGCGAAGCATCATTGAGAATGACAAGAATTGTGCGAGCGGGTTTGCTAGATTTTGACCTGCGATATCTGGTGCTGAGCCGTGTACTGGCTCATACATTGCCTTGCGCATGCCTGTCGCAGGGTCAGTGGCACCAAGAGAGGCTGATGGCAACATACCAAGAGAACCTGTTAGCATCGCCGCACAATCAGATAGCAAATCACCAAATAAATTATCAGTGACAATCACATCAAATTGCTTTGGGTTACGCACAAGCTGCATAGCACAGTTATCAGCATACATATGACCAAGAGTGATGCCCTCGCCTTCGGCGGCATGAAGCGCTGTCATCACTTCGCGCCAGAGGACACCTGAATGCATCACATTTGATTTTTCAACAGACATCAAATGGCCATTACGCTTGCGGGCAAGATCCATGCCAACACGGCCGATACGCTCAATCTCGCCTGTTGTATATAGGTTTGTATCAAAGCCTTTTTTCGTGCCATCTGCTAGCTCTTCGATACCACGTGGTTCTGCGAAATATGAGCCGCCTGTTAATTCACGCAAAATCATAATATCAAGGCCAGAGACAACTTCAGGCTTTAATGTTGAAGCTTCGACCAATTCTGGGAAGACCATTGCAGGGCGCAAATTGGCAAATAATTCCATTTCCTTACGCAATGCCAAAAGGCCACGCTCTGGCTTTAGCTCAAATGCCAAATCATCATATTGTGGCCCGCCAACAGCGCCGAATAACACAGCATCTGATGCCATCGCATCTGCCAATGTCTCGTCAGCTAGAGGTGTGCCATATTTGTCATAAGCAGCACCGCCCACTTCATCTTCTGAAATATCGAAGTTCAATGATTTATGTTTGGCAAGCCAGTCAATCAGTTGCAAATTGGCGGCCATAACTTCTTTGCCAATACCATCGCCCGGCAGGATCATTACTTTGCGGTTTGAGCTCATTTTGTTTCCCCTTGAAACTCGGTCGGTTATGTTATTTTAGCGTTGTTAAAACGCAAAAAGAGCCAGTTTTGGCTGGCTCTCTCGATAAGGTGACTTATGGTCGCGAGACAGCCCTATAGCCATGGGTGCGTCGTTTTACGCGCCTCTTCATATGTTGTAATGGCGTCGCCTTTCTCAAGGGTCAGACCAATATCATCAAGACCATCAAGCAAGCATTGTTTGCGGAAGGCATCAATTTCAAATGAAACCACAGGGCCATTTGGACGTGTGATTGTTTGCGCGACAAGATCAACAGATAATTCAGGATTTTCTGTATCACGTGCATCAGCCATCAGTGCGTCACGGTCTTCAGCGCTGACAGTGATTGGCAAGATGCCATTTTTGAAACAGTTATTATAGAAAATATCTGCAAAGCTTGTTGAGATCACACAACGGATACCAAAATCAAGCAACGCCCACGGGGCATGTTCGCGTGATGAACCACAGCCAAAATTATCACCTGCAACAATGATTTCAGAACTGCGATAAGCTGGCTGGTTTAATACAAAATCAGCAATCTCGTTCCCATCATTATCAAAGCGCATTTCATGGAACAGATTGGCACCTAGACCAGAGCGTTTGATTGTCTTCAAAAACTGCTTTGGAATGATCATATCTGTGTCGATATTCATGATTTCCATTGGTGCGGCTGTGCCACGTAAAACATCAAATTTTTGCATGTCTTATCTCCTCTCTATGCCAGCTCTCTGACGTCAGTCAGATAGCCTGTCACAGCAGCGGCGACTGCCATTTGTGGGCTTACAAGATGTGTTCTGCCACCGCGACCTTGACGACCTTCAAAGTTACGGTTTGATGTTGAGGCACAACGCTCACCTTCTTGAAGCTTGTCTGCGTTCATTGCAAGACACATAGAACAGCCCGGCTCGCGCCATTCAAAGCCAGCTGAGGTGAAGATCTTATCAAGGCCTTCTGCTTCTGCTTGCTCTTTAACAAGGCCAGAGCCTGGTACAACCATCGCACGCATACCATCAGCCACCTTGCGGCCATCTGCGATTGAGGCGGCGGCGCGCAAATCTTCGATACGGCTATTTGTGCATGAGCCAATAAAGACAGTATCCACTTTGATATCTGTCAGCTTTTGGCCAGCCTCAAGGCCCATATAGGCAATCGCACGTTCGATTTTTGCCTTTGTGGCTGGATCATCAATTTGAGCTGGGTTTGGCACGGCGCCATCAATGCCAAGCGCATCTTCTGGGCTTGTACCCCACGTCACTGTTGGCGAGATATCTTCGGCGTGAAGCACCACTTCTTTATCATAAGTTGCGCCTTCATCAGATGGCAGTGTCTTCCACCATGCGATCGCTTTTTCCATCATCTCACCTTTTGGTGACATGGGACGCTCTTGCAAATAGGCAAATGTCTTCTCGTCAGGGGCAATCATGCCAGCACGTGCGCCTGCTTCGATAGCCATGTTACAGACTGTCATACGGCCTTCCATGCTAAGGGCTTGGATAGCATCACCTGCAAATTCAATCACATGGCCTGTGCCGCCAGCTGTGCCAATCTTGCCGATAATCGCCAATACAATATCTTTGGCTGTGACAAGCGGGCCAACTTCACCTTTGACAGTGATACGCATATTTTTGGCAGGCTGTTGGATCAATGTCTGCGTTGCAAGCACATGCTCAACCTCAGAAGTGCCGATACCAAAGGCAAGCGCACCGAAAGCACCATGTGTTGCGGTATGAGAATCACCACATACAATTGTCATGCCCGGCTGTGTGAAGCCTTGTTCAGGGCCAATCACATGCACGATACCTTGACGAATATCATCCATCGCAAAGTAAGGAACACCAAATTCAGCCGCGTTCGCTTCGAGCGTCTCGACCTGAATGCGTGATTCGGCATCTGCGATACCTGATGTTCTGTCTGTTGTTGGAACGTTATGGTCAGCGACAGCCAATGTACGGCTTGTGTCTTTGACAGTGCGACCAGCATTGCGCAGACCTTCGAAGGCCTGCGGGCTTGTCACTTCATGGACAAGATGGCGGTCGATGTAAATCAAAGCAGACCCATCATCAGAGGTATGAACCAGATGAGCTTCCCAGATTTTATCAAAAAGTGTTTTTGGAGCGGACATAAAAAGACCTCCTTAAATGGTCTGATCCGCGGGGCAGCAGCCTTGCAAGCATCAGGCCAGAGGCCTTTCTACATAATGTGCAATTTACGAGGCTGCGGCGCCGCTTGTTCTTGTCTTTTCAGCGATACGCGCTGCTTTACCTGTGCGGCCACGAAGATAATATAGCTTAGCACGACGAACACGACCACGGCGAAGAACTTCAATCTTCTGTACCTGTGGTGAGTAAAGTGGGAAAATACGCTCTACACCTTCACCATATGAGATTTTGCGAACAGTGAATGATGAGCTGATGCCCTTATTTTTACGTGCGATACAAACACCTTCAAATGCCTGAATACGCTCACGGCTGCCTTCGACGACACGAACGCTAATGCGTAATGTATCACCGGCGCCAAATTCTGGTACTGGGCGTTGCTCTAGTGAAGCGTTAACGGCGTCTTGACCGATTTGCTCAACAATATTCATAATACGTCTCCCCTAACATGGGTTTTTACAGATGGCTCTTGTGACAGACAGCACCCTGTTTTGTCAACTTGATTCGCCATTATTTTCAACATTCTTGGCCAAAAACCGCTCCCACAAGTCTGGGCGACGCTCTTTGGTCAACTCTTTTGCTTGTTCATCACGCCAAGCTGCTATTTTTTGGTGATGACCAGATGCCAGAATCTCTGGCGCTGCCATCTTGTTCCACACACGTGGTTGTGTGTAATGATCATGTTCCAAAAGGCCTGTCTCAAAGCTCTCTTGAAGATGTCCAATCTCTTTGCCCATCACGCCCGGCAATAATCGTATCACCGAATCAAGCAAAATCTGTGCCGCCAGCTCGCCCCCTGAGAGGATATAATCCCCGACAGAGACTTCGATGAGCTGGTGATGGTCAATCACTCTTTGGTCAAGCCCTTCATATCTGCCACAGACAATCACAACACCATCATCATCTGATAATGAGCGTGCGAGCTCTTGGGTCAAAGGCTTGCCACGTGGTGACATATAAAGCCGTTTGCCCGGTGCGCTGCTTACATCATCAAGCGCGGCAGAGACCACATCAGGCTTCATCACAAGACCGTGACCGCCGCCAAGCGGTGCATCATCAACTGATTTATGCTTATCAAGCGCATAATCGCGAATCTGATGCGTTGTGCATGACCAAAGCCCCTTTTCAAGAGCGCGCCCTGCGATAGAGTGGCCAAGTGTGCCGGGAAACATTTCAGGAAACAATGTTAAGATTGTAGCCTGAAACCCTGCCTTATCTGCGCTCTCTTGTGATGCGTCTTTGGTCGTCATGATGATTATTCGCCTTTCTTACGGTTTCGAATCATCAAGCCAAGAAGATGCGATATCAAGCACCAAAGATTGTGTATCATCATCAATCTCTGGCGCGTAAGCATCACCAAATGGCACCATCACTGGCTTTTTACCGCTTCGTTTAATCTCAAGCACGGTTCCCGCACCAAAATCAAAAATGCCGATAATATGACCGACGCTAATATGACCGGCCGGCTCTGCCCCACGAGCGATGACATGATACCCGATTAAATCAGCATGATAAATTTCATCATCTGATGCATCTGGTAGCTGGTTACGCGAGACATATAGTAATGTGCCGCGCAATCCCTCTGCCTGATTACGAGAGGTAATCTCTTTGGCAGAGCAAAGCACAAAGCCTTTGGCGTGGCTGTGCGCTTTGAGCGTTATGACATCCCCATTTTCAAAACAGACAGCACCATAAGATGCCACATCCATAGGATCATCACAAAAAGCTTTGACCTTAAATTGCCCTTTTATGCCATGGGCTGAAGCGATGGCTCCAATTTCAATGAGCTTTTCAGCCATGACATACCTTTGGACAATTGCGCCTTAAGCTTCCTCAGCAGGTGCCTCTTCAGCAGCAGCTTCTTCGGCCGGCGCTTCTTCAGCTGGTGCTTCAGCTTCAGCGGCGGCAGCTTCTGCAGCTTCTGCTTCTGCGGCGGCGGCTGCTTCAGCAGCTTCTGCAGCGGCTTCAGCTTCTGCTGCTTCTTTTTCTGCACGCTTTTTGCCTGGTGCTGATTTCTTTGGCTGGTCGCGCATTTCAACTTTTGCCATCAATTCAATTTGTGACAATAGCTTTTGAACACGCTCAGTTGCTTGTGCGCCCTGACCAAGCCAGTAATTCACACGCTCGCCATTTACAACAAGACGCTGGTCGTTATCTTTGGCAACCATTGGGTTGTAGTGACCTAGTTTTTCAACATAGCGACCATCGCGTGGTGCTGATGCTTCTGCAACAACAATACGATAGAAAGGACGCTTTTTTGCGCCACCACGAGCTAATCTAATTTTCAAAGCCATATCTCAAAATTCCCTTCGTTGAATTTTATGTAAGATTAGAGTTATTTTTTACGTTTTGACTTACCGCCATGACCGCCCAATCCGGGCAGGCCACCAAGACCCGGCATACCGCCAAGCCCGCCTTTGCCAAATAGTTGGCCGCCTCCCATACCTTGCGGTAATTGAGAGGATAATTTTTGCAAAGCATCTGCGTCCATTTGCGGCGCGCCGGCACCGCCTGATGGCATACCGCCGCCAAGACCGCCCATCATCGCCTTTAGACCCGCCGCACCAGCTTTTGAGCCCATGCGCTTCATCATCTTGGCCATTTCCTGATATTGTTTTACGAGGCGATTCACCTCTTGCACAGATGTGCCTGA
>WTHW01000050.1 GCA_011526395.1 Alphaproteobacteria bacterium | reverse complement strand
TCATATAACAGTCTGTAATATATTCATTATTTGGCACGATTGCGCATGTCCCGCGCCTTAATATGGCGCCATTTTTACTTTTGCGAATCATATCAGGCCAGGTTGATTTATGGCCCATCGGCGCTGTTTTCGACGTCTTTGGCATAGCGCGCAATGTGAGAGCTGCTTTTTCCAACTTATGCTTCATTTGTTTCTGGCACATCATGATAAAAATTGCCCTTTCCCTATGTATCAATAAAAGAAGAGCTAGATTTAATAGGATTTTTCCTATAATAATGCAGCTATGCAAAAGGATAGGTTTTCATAAATAGGAAATTTGTTAGTTTTGCGCAGATAAGACAGCCAGAAAAAGAGAGGCCTATGTCAGAGCTATCGCGAGAGCGCCGCAATTTATTGCAAGCTATTAAAAAGAGCGAGCGGGACTGGACTCTTGCCAGTTTGTCACGTGCGCTTGGCCGTAATGCTGCTTATTTACAACAATATATTCAGCGCCAATCACCACGCCGTCTCCCTGAGGCTGACCGCCATGCTCTTGCCAATATGTTATCTGTGGATCAGACAGAATTGCGGCCAGAAAGTGATTTCGCACTTGCTGATGTTGAAACAGATATAATCGTCACCATTCCCTATTTCGATGTTGAAACGGCGGCTGGTGCAGCAAGTTTTATCGATGATACAAATGAAGCGCGCGGCACTGATTGGCATTTTGTGAAGCATGTTCTCGACCAAATCCCTCATAATGGCATCTCTTCTCTGCGGCTGATAAAGGTGCGCGGTGATAGCATGTCGCCTACCCTAGAAGATGGTGATGTTATTATGATCGATGGCGCGCAAAACACGCAAATCAGTCTGAAAAAGGCACAGCATGGGATTTATGTTCTAGATGATGGCCATGGTTTGGTGGTTAAACGTCTAGAATTGCTAGGTGATGATGTGAGCGCGCAAGATACGCGGGTGCGTATCGTCTCTGATAATGCTAATTACGTCCCCTATCGACGCCATATAGCAGATATCCGTATCATTGGGCGTGTTATCTGGATGTCACGTTCTGTTATATAAGTGAATGATGGGTGGGTAATAATTAGGTGTTTTTGATAAAGGCGCTTATAACAGCCTTATTAATAGCCCTTATCATCAATCTAAGTCAGTAGAGCCTTTTATGAACCGCCGCGCGTCATTTCGCAGAAAAAAACCATCAAAAGCCAAACAAGCAAAATCAAATTTGCCGAAAAATGCCCCTCTCATACAGGTGACAATATCTCATATTGGTGGGCGCGGAGATGGCGTTGGCACAGCTGAATTCACGCATAATTACGAGACAAAAGAGCATCATATTTTTGTGCCTGACACATTGGCAGGCGAGGAGGTTATTGTTCAGCCAACCAATCTAACAGGTCAAGGCATACAAGCTGAATTACGCGAGCTTGTGAAAAGTGCTGATAACCGCAAAGCACCAGATTGCGCGGCATCGCCAGCCTGTGGTGGATGTCAGTTCCAGCATATGGAGCCATCATCCTATCAGTCATGGAAGAAAGACCAGCTGGTCGCCACTTTGGGCCGTGCTGGCATTGAGCCAGAGGCATGGCGTGATGCCTATTTTGCGCCATCATATCAACGGCGACGCGCAAGATTAGCCTTTAGACGCAGACAAGATGATGTGATTATCGGCTTTCGCGCACGGCAATCACATCAAATTATATTTCCGGCAGAATGTACTGTTCTAGCGCCAGAGATTTTGGCACTGGTCACACAGCTGCGTGATGATATTTTTATCAGCCTGCAGAGTGGCATGACAGGCGAGGTGGAAATCACATTATGTGATAATGGCTGTGATATCGTTATTTATAGCGATGAAGTCATCAGCGGGGATGTCACGGCATCTCTGACACAAAAAGCTGCTGCAAATGATGCGATTGTGCGGCTTTGTGTGGTAACAAAGGGCGAGGCGCCGTTATTACTATTTGCCACTGAAGCACCTGCTATTTCTTGGCAATTATCAGATGCCAATCCAGATAATAAAATCATCCTGCACCCTGCCCCTGCTAGCTTCTTGCAAGCTGACAAGCAGGCAGAGACAATAATGGCACAAGATATTTTTGAGTGCTTATCGGGGTGTGAGCGTATTGTTGATTTATTCGCAGGAAGCGGGACTCTAAGTTCACATTTGTTATTTAATGGCAATAGCGCAAGTACAATCAGCGCTTTTGATTCTGGGCAAACAGCCCTATCTGCCTATGAGGCGATTGCACATCGTAACGGCAAATCAATGCAGTTAGAGACAATGGCGCGCAATCTATTTCATGCGCCGCTGACCCCAAAAGAGCTGGAAGGGTTTGATGCTGCAATTATTGACCCGCCGCGCGCTGGTGCCTCTGCCCAAATGCCAGCTTTGGCGCAAAGTCAGATACCGCATATTATTATGGTATCTTGTAATCCTCATAGCTTTGCCAAAGATGCGCAGATACTCCTCGAAGGTGGTTATCATTGCCGTTGGGCAAGACTTGTTGACCAATTTGCCTTAACATCACATTCAGAGCTGATTGCCTATTTCTTCAAAGACTGTGAGAGCGACTAGATTTGAAAAAACATACCATTACGATTGCGGGTCATATGACCTCTATTTCATTAGAGGATGTGTTTTGGCAAGCGCTGCAAGATGAAGCGGCGAGGCAAGAGATATCAGTTGCCGCCCTTGTCGCGCAAATTGATAAAGATAGAACCACTGGCCTGTCATCAGCGATACGTGTTTATTTGTTCAACCGCTTGGCGGATGGCAAAAAATAAGGCACTATTTCAGCCCTATCAATGATTACAAAAGTGTTATTTCATGTTGCACATTGCCATATTACAAACAGGTCACAATAACCCAAATTTGCCAAAAACATTGCGTGAATATCCGCAAATGTTCAGAGATTTGCTGTTGCCATTAGCACCTGATGGCGCACTTGAATTAACCAATTTTGCTGTTGTTGATGGCATCTTTCCAGAGAATGTGACCGACTTTGATGGCTATATCATCACAGGGTCAAGGCATGGCGTTTATGAAGATTTGCCATTTATCGCGCCACTGATGCAGTTCATTAGAGATTGCTACGCGCTGAAGATCCCGCAAATTGGGATATGTTTTGGCCATCAAGCCTTGGCACAAGCATTAGGCGGACAGGTCGTAAAATCAGATAAAGGATGGGGTGTCGGCATTCGCAAAGTCGATGTCGTGGAAACCACAAACTGGATGTCGAAAGAAAATGATACTTTAGAGCTGATATATGTGCATCAGGATCAGGTAATTGCCTTGCCAGAAGACGCTGTTTTGCTAGCTGGTGACGCTTTTTGCCCAAACGCTGCATATGCTATTGGCTCGCATGTTTTTTCGGTACAAGGACATCCAGAATTTGACAAAGACTATGTTCATGAATTGCTGGCCATCAGAGGCGAGGATATGGGAGAAGCTGTTAGCAAGACAGCGTCTGCTAGCTTGTCAGGCGATCATGAAGGCACATTGGTCGGCAAATGGATGTATGATTTTTTTCAGCAAGCTATTGCTGCAAGACAAGAGCGAACCTAGGTTCTCCGTTAAAGACCATTTTTCAACATTGATAGTTACTATGAAAGCACCACGCTCATGACATTTGTTTTAGGGCTAGATACAGGTGGCACATTCACCGATGCCGCACTCGTTGATACAAGCACAAGCAACGGGGCGATGATTGCCAAAGCGAAATCATTAACCACACGTCAAGATTTATCAATTGGCGTTGGTGGCGCGATGCGTGATGTTGTTGAAAAATGGGGTGGCAATCGCGCTGAGATATCGCTTGTCTCGCTGTCAACAACATTGGCAACGAACGCTGTTGTTGAAGGCGTTGGCGGACGCGTGGGCTTGATTTTAATCGGCTTTGATGAAGGCGCCCTTGAAAGAGCTGATTTGGCAAAAGCACTTGGCAATGACCCACATGCCTTTATTGCAGGTGGTCATAAGAATGATGGCGCACCGCAGGCCGCCCTTGATACCACAGCGTTAAAACAGGTGGCAAA
>WTHW01000131.1 GCA_011526395.1 Alphaproteobacteria bacterium | reverse complement strand
TCTTGCCCGTGATTTCCGCGCCACAGGGGCAAAGCGCGCTTTGTTGTTACATCATTCAAACACCTATCGTACAGCCCTAAAGCTTGCAGGCATAACACAAGTTGCTGGCTTTGGCTTTGGCAAGATGAAGGGGCTTGTTGGTCACACACTCACCCCGCAAGATAACAAATTACATGCGACAGACCGCATGGCAAAATTCTGGCAAGCCAATCATTGGCCAGAGCCTGAATATGGCTGGCAAATTGGCGTCAGCGAAGAGAGAAGAGAAGCCTGCCAGACATCACTTCTAGCCCAGAACATCAATCCAGATAATCTTATAATCTTCGGGATTGGCGCGATGCACGAAGATAGATGCTGGCCAGCAAGCCGCTTTGCAAACCTTATCTCACAGCTTCGCCTTGAGCGACCTGATCTTGCCCTTGCCATTATGGGCGGGCCAGCTGAAAGACAAATCGCAAAAAATATCCAAGCAGAATTATCATCATCAGGCGCGCCAGCTATTCATGAGATATTTGGCTCGCTCGAAGATGCGATCGCAACCATATCACTTGCCAAAGGGTATGTAGGAAATGATACCAGCCTTTTAAATATCGCGGCTGTGTTGGGTATCCCTTCCTTGGGCTTATTCTCGCAATCACCGCCTTTAACTTATGTGCCGACAATGCATCATTTGGATGTTATAAAGGATGAAGATTATGGAAAAGCTGGCATCATCTTGCAATATGAGGTGGATGATGTGCTAGCTGGAATTGAGGCTATTTGGGCGCCGCCGACATAAATAGGGCACAACAAACAGTAACAAATGACAAAGCATAGCGAACAAATCTTGGAACATAAACAATCACGCGGCGTGATTTTGCGTCTATGGCGTGAGTGGGTGTCTGTTTATCGAAGCCGTATCGCTTTGGCTCTTGGCCTTATGGTGATTGTGGCGGCAACTTCATCTGCCTATCCCGCTCTGATTTCAGAGGTGTTTAACCGTCTGCAAAATAACATCTATGACAGCCTGTATCTCGTGCCGATTGCTATCATTTTTCTATCAGCTATCCGCGCCATATCCATGTATTTGCAGGTCTTAACGGTTAATAAATTGGCGTTGCGTGTCACAACCGATATTCAAAAGAAGATGGCAAGCCATCTTATCATGGCTGATTTATCGTGGCTCACAGCTGAGCCAACAGGCTCTTTTATTTCGCGCATTATGAATGATTTAAATATCGTGCGCGAGGCGCTGGTCAGGCTCGCCAATAATCTTGTGCGCGATATCTTAACCATCATTGCGATGGTCGGCACCATGATTTGGTTTGACTGGCTTTTGACGATATTGGTGCTGGCAGTCTATCCGATTGCGATGCGCCCCATTATCCGTATCGGTGTGGCACAACGAAAAGCATCAGGCAATTTGCAAGAGCATCTTGAAGATGTCACCTCCTTATTGGCGGAGACGATTGGCGGCGCGCGCATGGTCAAATCTTTCCAGCTAGAAGATGTGGAAAAAAAGCGCACAAACAACGCCTTTGAGACCTTGTTCGTCAAACTTGTCACCTTGCTTGCAGGACGTGCGAAAATCGACCCCATCCTAGAGGCACTTGGCGGCGTGGCTGTGGCAGGGGTTATCGCGCTTGCCTCTTATCAGGTGATGCAAGGGACCATGCAAATTGGGGATGTAATAGGCTTTATCACTGCCTTGCTATTATTGGTGCAACCAGTGCGCGCTCTTGGCACTCTGAATGCGGTCACCCAAGAAGCCGCCGCCGCAGGACGCCGTATTTTTGAGCTTATCGACACAGAAAATAAAATCAAAGACGATGCCAATGCGACCGCTTTCAACGCTGCCAAAGCTGAATTATCATTCGCAGATGTCAGCCTTTCTATCGGAGAGGCACAGCTACTTCACAACGTCACATTTACCGCAGAACATGGCAAAACCATCGCTTTGGTGGGGCCAAGCGGGGCTGGCAAAACCTCTATTATAAATCTGGTGCCACGCTTTGTGGATGCGACCTCTGGTGCGATTGCAATCAATGGCCAAGATATACGCGGCGTCACGATTGACAGCTTGCGCGCTCATATTGCGCTTGTCTCTCAAGAGGCTGTGATTTTCGATGATACAGTGGCGGCCAATATTGCCTTTGGTAAATCTGATGCCAGCCGTGATGACATCATAAAGGCAGCCAAAGATGCCGCGGCACATGACTTTATTATGTCATTGGAACAGGGCTATGATACACGTCTTGGCGCGCTTGGCTCACGCTTATCAGGCGGTCAAAAACAGCGCCTTGCCATCGCACGAGCATTGTTGAAAAATGCGCCAATTTTGCTATTGGACGAGGCGACATCTGCGCTTGATGCTGAATCAGAAAAACAAGTCCAAGATGCTCTTGAAACCCTTGCTGAGGGTAGAACATGCCTCATCATCGCTCATCGTCTTGCAACCATCCAAAATGCAGATCATATCATCGTGCTAGATGGCGGCAAGATTATTGAACAAGGCACACATAAGGTGCTTATGGCAAATCAGGGTCTTTATGCCAGATTATGCGCCTTGCAATCTGTCAGCTAGCTATTCACGTTTTAAGATATCGTCAACCAGACGATTGGCCCAGCCTTTTGCCATGAACGCACCTTGCAGGGTATCAGGGTCATAGACGTTATCAACCCATTCATAAAACCCCATCCCTTTTTCTTCATAAGGGATAAATGAGGCTAAGAAGGCATCAAGCAATCCTGTCTTGGCTTGTTTGACATGCAGATATTTAAAAGATAGCTGCTCTAGCGCTGTGGCGGCAGGGACTTTCTTGACGACAAGCATATAAAGCGCAGACATCAAGCCAGCTCTATCTGCCCCTGATTTACAATGCATCAGGCTCGGCCCTTCTAATGAGGCAAATAAGTCTCTTGCATCATGCAACATTGCCTTATCAGGTGCGGCTCTTGAACGGGCTGTGAAATCATATAGCCTTATGCCATGTTTGGCGCATGCTTCTGCTTCTAACTGCCAAGTGCCAACAGAGCGCGCACCACGTAAATTGACAATATTTTTGATGCCCCGCTCTGCGATATCAGCTATCTGGCGTGGTGATGGCTGATTGGAACGCCACATCATATCATCTAGCTGATAGAGGTTACGCCATCTGGTGCGTAAAAAATGATGGTCTTTGGCATACAGGTCCCACCAATCAGACGCCCCCCCTCTTTGATAGGCAGGGGCATCCCATTTTGTTGGCTGACCGCGTGTTATTGTCATCACTCTAGCTTCCTGCGACTGTCATCTGTTCAACAAGAATAGACGGCACAATGCTCGAAGATGTCAAATCAGGATCATTGGCTGGCACCATACCCATAAAGATATCTTTTAAATTGCCTGCGATTGTGGCTTCCCCGACTGGCCATGTGATTTCGCCATTTTCAATCCAGAACCCGCCAGCACCACGGCTATAATCACCTGTGATAAGGCTAACAGATGACCCCATTAATTCTGTGACGAAAAAGCCTTGCTCAATATCTTTAATCAGCTCTGCCAGACTCATATCACCATTGGCAAGGATCAAATTTGATGTGCCTGGTGATGGCGGATTGGCAAGCGAGCGGCGGGCATGTCCTGTTGGCGCAAGGCCAAGCTGTTTTGCAGATGATAAATCCAACAACCAGCTATTTAGCACCCCGTCTTTGATAAGCTCAGTGCGGCTGACGGGAAGGGCATCACCATCAAATGAACGCGACCCAGCCCCTCTTGGACGAAGCGGGTCATCAATCAGGCTGATGGTTTTGTTGGCAATCACTTTGCCCATTTCATCTTTCAGAAAGCTTGTACCTCTTGCGATAGACGCACCATTAATGGCAGAGGCAAAATGCCCCGCCAGCGAGCGTGACACTCTGTTATCATAAACAACAGGAAAAGAGCCTGTTTTTGCTTTTTGGGCGCCCAATCTTGCAAGGGTGCGCTTGGCGGCTGATTGTCCAATTTCAACAGGATCTTTTAAATCTTCAGCATAGACAGCGGATGAATAATCATAATCTCGTTGCATCTGCCCATCTTGTTCAGCCAGCACAACGCATGAAAACCCAAATCCAGAGCGCTTATAGCCAGCAGAAAAACCATGTGTCCCTGCGATATAAACCTCAGAATGGCTTTGCGAGGCTGACCCACCTTCTGAATTGCTAATGCCTTTGGTATCGCGTGCGGCAGCTTCTGCCTGATAGGCCATTTCTGTCAGGCGCTCTGTGCCAAGGTCAGTCTCATCACACATATCTAATTCAGGCAGGTCTTTTGCAACTTGCCCCTCACTTGCCAGAACAGCAAAGGGATCTTCAGGGCTTGCCTTTGCCATAGCAACAGCGCGCTCTGCTAGCTGTGGTATGTCATCATGATTCAACTGACCAAGTGATAAGGTGGCCACTCTTTGCCCCACAAACACACGAAGGCCAGCGGCAAAATCTTCAGATCGTTCGACTGATTCAGTCTTACCCAATCTAACAGAGATAGAAGTTGAATCACCTGTCGCTAGCGCGGCATCTGCCGCATCCGCGCCTGCTTTTTTCGCGCCGCTTAAAAGCGCATCCATTAAATCAGCTTTATGTTGTGTCATCTTGATGAGGCCTGAAAGGAAATGAAAAGAACGATAGTCCCAAAGTTTATACCTCTATAAATAGGTATCTGTTAGCTAGAAATCAATGAAACTCTTTGATAGCCCTTGCGCAGTCATAGGCTTTTATTCTATCTGTTAAGACATTATGAGCATTCAGGTTTTTATAGATGGGCAGGCTGGCACAACAGGCCTGCAAGTGGCAGAAAAATTAGCCTCTCACAGCGATGTATCACTGATATCGCTAACAGGTGATTTGCGCAAAGACCCTGATGCAAGGCGTGATGCCTATCATCGCGCTGATGCCGCGATTTTATGCCTGCCAGATGATGCCGCACGTGATGCTGTCGCGCTCGCCAGTGACAGCGATGTGGTTCTGATTGATGCGTCAACCGCACATCGCACAGATCCGAACTGGGTTTATGGCATGGCAGAGCTTAGCCGCAACCAAAGGCAAGCCATTGCCACCTCACAATTCATCAGCAATCCGGGTTGTTACCCAACAGGGTTTTTGGCCATCGCCGCGCCTTTGCGTACCTCTGGCATTTTGGATGAAGGCGCCCAATTAACAGTGCCAGCTGTCAGCGGCTATACAGGCGGCGGTAAGGGGCTTATCGAAGCTTTCGATGCGAATACAGGCCCGCGCCATTTCACCTATGCACATGGGCTATCTCATAAACATTTGGCTGAGATGCAAAAAGGCGCAAACCTAGCACATACCCCTTTATTCATGCCCTCTGTTGGTGATTTTGCGCAAGGCATGCTTGTTCACGTCCCTCTATTTGCCAGCCAACTGCAAAAAAAGGTAAGTGATAAGGATATCGCCGATATCTTTCAGGCACATTATCAGGACTCGCAGCTTATCACAGCCTATGATGCTGGTGATATGTCTTGCTATAGCGATAGCGGGTTCCTTGCGGCTGACGGTCTAGCCGGCACTGACAAGCTTGAGATTTTTACATCATACAACCCAGCCATTCAGCAATATTGGCTAACAGCCCGCTTGGATAATCTTGGTAAAGGGGCATCTGGTGCGGCTGTGCAAAATTTAAATATCGCTCTTGGCCTTGATGAGATGACAGGGCTAGCGCGATAAGCAGATGGCGATGATACCCATCATTCCTTTAACTGAACGCCAGCGTGCTGATGACTATCCTTATGATGCGCCTGCAACAGGCTATGTGATACAGGGCGATCGTTATGCGCCCTTTACCAAAGACACGCCGCCAGATTTGACTGACCGCATTGCTGTCTTGTCTATTGGCTCAAACAGAAGCCCCCAACAATTACGGCGCAAATTTGGTGATGAGGCAACATTGCCAGTAACAATGGCACTGTTAAAAGATTGTGATGTCGTCCATAGCGCTTGTTTTTCTTATTATGGCGCTGTGCCATGTACAGCCTATCCATGTCCCGGTACAGATATCACTTTGAACGCTGTCTGGCTGACCCCCTCACAATTGCAAATCATGCATGATACTGAGGCGGTGGGCATTGCCTATGATTATTGTCGCTGGGATGATGGCAAAGTTATCATTCAAGATACGCACCAGCCCTCACATATTTTTGGCTATGCAACACGTCTTGGATATCTCTCAGATGAGGATAATAACCCCTTTGCCTTATCATTCCTGCCAGCTCACGCACGCCAATTCAAAAGCTTAAGCCAGTTGCAAGCACGCCAGCTTTTGCGCGCAAGGCTACCATCTCATTTGCAATCAGCAGACGCAGATGAATTTATGGCACGCCTTGTAACAGATAAGCCCTATCGCCTTGAGGTGAATGACGCGCTAGCCGAAAGTGCGAACCCCATGCCAAAAGGCCCATGGGACATCATACCAGCCACCCCTGTTGATGCAGATAGCTTCCTATAGGATATGCACTGCCAGCAAGCCGGCTGTCAGAAGCAGGCCAGCATTACGATTTGACTTGAAAAGCACAAGCGCCATTTTGGGGTCATCCTCATCAATTTGCCTTGTTTGATGCATTAAATGAAGTGCCATCACAAAACACCCCAGCAAGGCCAAAGACCAGCCTTCAAAATGGGCATAAATCGCTGTTGATATCAGGCCAATCGCCACAAGATAAAAGCGCCTTACAGAGGCCGCTATCTGCCCTTTCAGCGCAAGCGCAGATGATTTGACGCCAGAAACCTCATCATCTTTCATATCCTGAACAGCATATATCGTATCATAGCCGATCACCCAAAAGACGCATCCGACATACATCACTAGTATCGTCACAGTCGGCCAGCTATCTGTGACCGCAACATGACCAAGCCAGATCCCCCAGCTAAAGGTCAGCCCAAGCATAGCCTGCGGCCAGTAAGTAAATCTCTTAAAAGCTGGATAAAGTGCAATAAATGGCAAAGAAGCAACACCCATAATCCACGCACGATAGGGCAGTTGCAATAACACAAATAATCCTATCAGAGATAAGACAACTAAGGTTGCAAAAGCTTGCCACATCGCAATATCACCAGAGGCAAGCGGGCGCGTGGCAGTGCGCGCTATCTTGCGGTCAATATCGGTATCCCACATATCATTGATGACACATCCTGCGGCGCGCATGGCAATAGCGCCTATCAAAAACAACGCCATCAGCCATAAAGCGACAGCTAGATCTTCAGCAGATAATAATATCGTCCACCAGCCGGGTAACAGCAACAACCACCAGCCAATCGGCCTATCAAGGCGCATTAACGAGATATAGGGATGACATCCTTTCGGCAATTTTGCGAACAGGCCTGAAATATGGATATCGCTATTTGTGTCTGACATATTTGTAATCTTTTTGGCTTGCCAAATGAGGGGCTTGTTATGCCCTAATCTAGCTATCTTGTAAAAGGCTTGCAATTCCTATCCAGCATGCTTACCTAGACGCTATGGAGACACGGCATTCACAAATCAGATTATATGTTGACGCACCGCTCTCGCAAGGGCGCGACGTGGCCTTGTCGCGCGACCAAGCTCATTATCTAGGCACAGTGATGCGCAAGCCTGTTGGCACAAAGATTGCTGTCTTTAATGGCCGCGATGGCTGCTATTTGGCAGAGCTTACCGAGATAAATCGTAAAACAGCCATCATTACCTGCCTTTCCTTGCAAGAGACGCAATGGTCTAGCCCTGATTTATGGCTCTTATTTGCCCCTGTGAAAAAAGCACGCCTTGATTTTATGGCACAAAAAGCAACTGAGCTTGGCTGTTCTGTCATATGGCCTGTGCAAACAGATTATTGCCAAGTCAAAGCTATTAAAGAAGATAAGCTAGAAGCAAATGCCATAGAAGCAGCAGAGCAAACTGAACGCCTTGATATCCCAGATATAAAGCCATTTACAAAATTGGACGCGCTATTATCCGACTGGCCAGAAGACCGTATATTAATTTTCTGCGATGAGCGTCTTGCGGGTGATCATAATCATAATCCAGCTCGTATCTTATCAGAGATAGGACACCAAAAAGCCGCCGTGCTTGTTGGGCCAGAAGGGGGCTTTTCAATGACAGAGAAACAGAAAATTGACGCGCTATCACAATCGCCTGGCTTGTCTCTTGGCCCTCGTATCCTGCGCGCTGATACAGCTGCCTTATCTGTCTTAACCTTATATCAAGCACTTTGCGGTGATTGGATAGATAATGCCCAAAGCTAGCTTTTATATTTTCTCATGCGTCAATGCCGACAGGCTTCTTTAAGGACGATATCCTCATGAATTCTGATAATATTCACAACACAACGCCCACATTGGCAAAAGATGATTTTATCACATGGCTGGCTGACAAGCAGACAGCCAAAGCTGACTGGCGTATTGGCACAGAGCATGAAAAATTCCTCTTTCACAAAGGAAGCTTCCGCCCTGTCGCCTATGAGGGTGAGCAGGGTATTGGCCAATTGCTAAAAAACCTATCTGAGCAATATAATTGGCAGCCTATTTATGAGCATGACAATATCATCGCGCTAAAAGATGAAGATGGTGGCTCTATCACGCTTGAACCTGGCGGCCAATTCGAGCTATCAGGCGCCCCGCTTGAGACATTGCACCAAACATGCCGCGAGACTGGTAAACATTTGCGCATCATGAAAGAGGCCACATCAGAGCTTGATATCTGCATGCTTGGTCTTGGCTTCCAGCCAAAATGGGGGCGTGATGATATCTCTTTCATGCCCAAAGGCAGATATAAGGTGATGAGCGCTTATATGCCAACAGTTGGCACATTGGGTCTTGATATGATGTTGCGCTCTTGCACAGTGCAGGTGAATTTGGATTATGCCAGCGAAGAGGATATGCGCCGCAAATTCAGAACCTCACTAGCGCTTCAACCAATCGCCACAGCGCTCTTTGCAAACTCACCTTTCAAAGATGGTGCGCCATCTGGCCTATTATCAACCAGAGCAGAAGCATGGACAGATACTGATAATGCAAGATGCGGTGTGCCAGCTTGCGTGTTTGACCCGCAATTTGGGTATGAACAATGGGTCGATTACATCCTCGATGTGCCTATGTACTTCCTGCATCGCGGTGATGATTATGTTGATGTTACAGGCAAATCATTCCGTGACTTCATGGCTGGCAAAATGGCAGGCTTTGAAGGTGAATATCCTATCATGGCTGATTTTGAAGATCATATCACAACCGCTTTTCCAGAGGTGCGCTTGAAAGGTTATCTTGAAATGCGCGGCGCTGATGGTGGTGCGTGGGCAAATATTTGCGCATTGCCAGCCTTTTGGGTGGGGCTTTTATATGATGAAGAGGCGCTTGCCAAAGCAGAAGCGCTTGCTAGTGATATCACAGCACAAGATGTGCTAAATGCACGCCTTGATGTGGCAAAAAATGGCCTAAATGCCAAGCTTGGATCTCATGATGTCTCTGATGTGGCCGCTAAATTGGTTGCTATCGCCCATGAAGGGCTTGTTGCCAGAGGCCTTCTTGATGATGAAGGGCGCGATGAATCAAAATTCCTTGCGCCTTTACATGATGTTATCAGCACACAGAAAACACCTGCTGAGGTGATGCTTGATCTCTATCATTCCACATGGGAACAGCAAATCGAGCATGTATTCCGCGAGCGTCACTACTAAAGCTCTTTAACTTTTCTATGATGCCTATTTTATAGTCTGGGGATTATTTCACATGGCGACGACAAAAGCGTCTTCATCTCAGTTGCACCTGCCAACATTGCTACTTGTGGTCTTTATTGATTTTGTGGGTATTGGCGCTCTTATACCAATTCTGCCTTACACAGTGATTGACGAATTTGGCTATTCTGAGACGGTGATGACAGCCTTATTGGCTTGTTTCTCTCTTGCCATGTTTATCGGCAATCCTATTCTTGGTCGCTGGTCTGACAAGATTGGACGAAAACCTGTTTTGATGGGCTCTTTGGCTGTGGCAACAATCGCGCATCTGGTTTTTGCCTTCTCTGAACACATCGCTTTATTATTTATCTCGCGCATTGTCGCTGGTCTTGCAGCTGGTAATATTGGCGTTATTCAGGCGCTAATCGCTGATAATACCTCACCAGAAGAGCGCGCAAAATTCATGGGATTGCTTGGCGCTTCCATCGGGGCAGGCTTTGTGTTTGGTCCAGCACTTGGCGGCTTGCTTAGCGGGATTGGCGGCGGGCCTTTGCATCAAGCGCCTTTTACCATTGCCGCTATTTTCACCATTATTGCTTTTTGCTTATGTTTGCGCTTGCCCAAAATGGCACCAATTCAGCTAGCTGATAAAGTGACCACATCTGCCTTCAGCCGCATTTTAACGCTTATCAGCGGGCCTTTGGGATTATTCGCGCTTGCCTTCTTCTTGCTGAACCTATCTTTCTCTCAGGTCGAGGCCGCCTTTGTCCTACTCTTAAAAGATGCCTTTTCCTATCGCGCAACAGATACAGGTTGGATTTTCACCTATGTTGGCGTCATCATCATCATTGTTGAAGGCGGTCTTATTGGCCGTGCGGTAAAGCAATTTGGCGAAATTGGCACCATCATTGGCGGTGCCAGCTTGCTGATGTCAGGCCAGATTGTCACAGCGCTCACCGCCGCTGGTCTGATATTTGTCGCAACGATGCCATTGGCAGTTGTGTTGATTTGTACCACCATGATTTGTATCGGCTTTGCCTTTACAAACCCCAGCCTGTCATCTGCCGCATCAAAAGCAGCACGCGCTGACGAGATGGGCGGCGCGCTAGGGCTGGTACAGGGCTTTGGCTCGCTTGGCCAAGTCATCGGCCTTGCGATGGCAGGGCCTCTTTATGCCGCTGGCGGCGGACAGCTATCATTTGGCACAGGCGGCACCATCGCTGGTCTTATGCTTGTGGTTGTTCTGTATATTGGGGCGCGACAGGCCAAGCAAAAAGCTGCCTAAGCAGCTTGTGTGCCACCGACGGTAATACCACCCATTTTCAATGTTGGCTGGCCCACACCGACAGGAACTGACTGTCCTGATTTGCCGCAAGTGCCAACACCCCTATCAAGCTTGCTATCATTGCCAAGCATAGAGATTTTGCCCATCGCATCAGGGCCATTGCCAATTAAGGTGGCACCTTTGACAGGCGCACCGATTTTGCCATCTTCAATCAAATAAGCTTCAGAGGCGGAGAACACAAATTTACCAGAGGTAATATCAACTTGCCCACCAGCAAAATTCGCCGCATAGAGACCTTTTTTGGTCGAGGCAATAATCTCTTGTGGGTCATAGTCACCTGATTCCATAAAGGTATTTGTCATACGCGGCATTGGCAAATGTGCATAGGATTGGCGGCGACCATTGCCTGTTGCCTCAACACCCATCAGGCGGGCATTTTGCCTATCCTGCATATAGCCTTTCAAGATACCATCTTCTATCAGCACATTGCGCGCTGATTTTGTACCCTCATCATCAATCGTGATTGAGCCGCGCCTATCTGAAATCGTGCCATCATCAATCACAGTCACCCCTTTTGAGGCAACTTGATCGCCAACACGGCCAGAGAATATAGATGTGCCTTTGCGATTGAAATCACCTTCTAGCCCATGTCCAACAGCTTCATGTAGCATCACGCCCGGCCAGCCAGAGCCTAGCACCACTGGCATCTCGCCAGCTGGCGCGGCGATTGAGTCTAGCCCCAGATTGGCAAGACGAAGTGCCTCATCAATCTCTGCCTGCCAATAAGCCTCTTCCATGAATGAGCCAAGCAACATGCGCCCACCAGACCCGCTAGAGCCTGATTCCATGCGGCCATCTTTTTCAACAACAACTGAGATATTCAAGCGCACCAACGGTCTGATATCTGCAACACGGTACCCGCCAGCACGGATGATTTGCACTGCCTGCCACGAGCTCGCAAGGCTTGCAGATACTTGGCGCACGCGCGGGTCTCTTGCTCTTGCGGCGGCATCAATTTCTTGAAGCAACGCAACCTTTGCTTCAAACGGCGTCGCATCAAGCGGGTTTTCATCAGTATATAATGGCACATTTGCAAGCGCTGCTGGTGATAAGGCCATCTGCCCTGAATAACCTGACGAGACTGTGCGCACAGTATTGACCGCACGCTCAAGCGCTGATTGTGATAATTCACCAGAATGGGCAAAAGTATCTGCCTCACCCATAATCGCGCGCAAGCCAAAACCTGTTTCATGATCATAGCTTGATGATTTCAGCCTGCCATCATCAAACATCAGCATTTCACTATGGCGTGATTCTAAAAATAAATCGCCATCATCCACATTCGCCAAGGCTTGTTCCACCTGTTGGAGTGTCGAATCAAGGTCTAGCGCGCCAGCGCCGAAAAAAATGCCATCTGTCTGAGAAAGGTAATCCATAATGCACCTGATGAAAAAGTGAGGTTTTACAGTGATATATTATCAGATAATTGTAAAATTAGGTCAAAATTTTAACAAAGCCAGCATGTTGTTTTGCGCTAGATGATAAAAATCCGCGACAGGCGGTCGCACAGGGCTTTTCATACAGAGAAAAAGAGTCTACAAAAAGGCGCAATTTAATAGGTCAAATGGTTTGGTCGATGATACTTATAATATCAGGCCGAACAGGGATCGGAACAAAGACTTAAATAATGGGGGAGACGTTATGACGCTGCCAAGCGGAAAGTCTATCTTTTCAGCCATCGCCAGATTTGCTGGCTTGTCTGCTATATTATTCGTATCACAAACAGCATTCGCAGCTGCGCCAGAGCCATGGCAAATCGGTTTGCAACCTGCGGCTGGTTCAATCGCTGAAAAAGCGACAAGCCTGCATAATTTGCTGTTGATCATCATTACAGCCATTTCGCTATTTGTTTTGGCATTGCTGGTATATGTCTGCTTGCGCTTCCGCGAGAAAGCAAATCCAGTAGCGTCAAAGACATCGCACAATGCTGTGATTGAGGTATTATGGACTGTTGTGCCAGTGTTAATCCTAGTGGTTATCGCTGTACCGTCATTCCGCTTGCTCTATTATTTAGACCAGACCAAAGATACAGACATGGTTATCAAAGTCACTGGCAATCAGTGGTATTGGAACTATGAATATCCAGACGAGCAAATCGGCTTTGATTCATACATGATTGATGATGAAGATATCACAGGTGATCAAATCAGATTGCTATCTGTTGATAACGAGATGGTTGTCCCAGCTGGCACAAGAATTAAGCTTCTTGTGACTGGCAATGATGTGATGCACTCATTCTTTGTGCCATCACTGGCTGTTCAAATCTATTCAATCGCTGGTCGTGTGAACGAAGCATGGATTGATGTGCCGAACGAGCCGAAAGTTTATTACGGTCAATGTAACCAGATCTGCGGCGTCAACCACGCCTATATGCCGATCGTGGTGCGCGCATTGCCACAGGATGAGTATGATGCATGGCTAGCATCTGCTCGTGAAGAATTTGCACTTTAAGTTACCTCGCATAGGGAGAATATGATGAGTGAAGTAGCCCATTCAGCTGACCACGCACACGGCGCCCCACAAGGGTTCGTTCGTCGTTGGCTTTATTCAACAAACCACAAAGATATTGGGACGATGTATATCATCTTCTCAATCATCGC
>WTHW01000138.1 GCA_011526395.1 Alphaproteobacteria bacterium | reverse complement strand
AAAAAAACGTACCAATTATCGCCACAGCTAGTTTCATTGCCAAAAATGGCCTTGTGGAAAAACCGCAAAGCATTGGTAAGGGCAAAGATAAATGAAAGTCCAAGATAAATAGGGTAAAAATGATGGATATTCAGGTTCCCTCGCATGCGCGTGTGGTCATTGTTGGTGGGGGCGTTATGGGCTGTGGCCTTGCCTATCACCTTGCGCATGAAGGCTGGAGCGATGTTGTTCTCTTGGAAAAAGCAGAGCTAACCTCTGGCTCAACATGGCATGCCGCTGGCCAGATTACACATTCCACCTCTAGCTACTCACTTGGCAAATGTGTAGATTATAATATCGGCCTCTATTCAGGCGCCCTTGAAAAAGAGACAGGCCAGTCAGTGACATGGCATGGATGCGGCTCTTTGCGTTTGGCCTATGATGAAGACGAGATGGATTGGTTGCGCCATACATTATCTGTTGGCAATACACTTGGCTTTGATATCTCATTGATCGATCCTGCGAAAATTGCTGAACTGCACCCTTATTATAATCTGGATGGTGTCTTGGGCGCGCTATATACCCCTGATGATGGGCATGTTGACCCGTCAGGTGTCACACAAGCAATGGCAACAGGTGCGCGCCAGCTTGGCGTGAAAATCATCCGCCGTTGCCAAGCCACAAACATCACATGTGCTGATAATGGCGAATGGGTGGTGGAAACACCGTATGGGACAATCACGTGCGAGCATGTTGTGAATGCAGGCGGCACCTATGCACGCCAGATGGGTGAATGGTCAGGCCTACAGCTACCAATGACATCTATGACTCACCATTATTTGGTCACAGATACAGTTCCTGAATTTGTAGAACGCACGTCTGAATTACCAGTGGTTCGTGATGATAAAATGGTCTCAGGCTATATCCGTATGGAACAAAAATCAGGCCTGATTGGTATTTACGAGAAATCAAATCCAAATACAGTGTGGGAAGATGCCTGCCCATGGGAAGCTGAAAACGAGCTATTTGAAGCTGATTATGATCGCATTATGCCATGGTTGGAAAATGCGATGGAACGTATGCCAATCCTCTCAGAGCTTGGCATTAAACGCGAAGTGCATGGCGCGATTAGCCATCCACCTGATGGCAATCCGCTGATTGGCCCTGCGCCTGGTGTCAAAAATTACTGGTGTTGTTGTGGCACGCAAATTGGTATTGGCTGGGGGCCAGGCCTGACACGTGAATTGGCACGTTGGATGGTTCATGGCGCGGCTGATATTTCAATGCGTGATTATGACCCAAGACGCTTTGGCTCATATGCCACTAAAGACTGGCAGATTATCAAAGCCAAAGAAGATTACTGCCTGCGTCATGAAATCCCATTCCCGCATTTCAACCGTCTTGATGGCCGTCCTGTCAAACCAAGCCCTCTTTATGATATCTTGAAAGATAAAGGCGCTGTTTATGAAGAAGTCTATGGTCATGAGCGCCCACGTTTTTATGCAGCAGATGGTGTCGAACAGCGTGATCATTACTCATTCAGAAAGACACCTGTCGATGATATGGTCGCACGTGAAGTCAAAGCTGTCAGAGACTCTGTTGGCATCATGGATATCTCAGCCTTCACCAAAATCGAAGTGCAAGGCAAAGATGCCGCAAGCTTGCTGGATAAGCTAACAGCTAACCGCTTGCCACAGAAAATTGGCGGCATTGGCCTAACCCATATGCTGAATGAACGCGGTCGTATTGAGCTTGAAACCACAATCGTGAAATTGGGTGAGGATCGTTATTATCTTGTCTGCGCCGCCTTCTTTGAACAGCGCCTACTTGATCATATTGCCAAACATAGTAACGGCTTTGATGCCACAGCGACCTGCCTATCAGAAGCGTGGTGCGCATTGGCTATTAACGGTCCAAATGCACGCAAAGTGATGGCACAAGTCACCGACGCCGCTCTTGATAATGCCAGCTTCAAATGGCTATCAGCGCAAGAGATCACAATCGCTGGACATAGCCTATGGGCCTTGCGCCTATCATATGCTGGCGAACTAGGCTACGAGCTTCACTTGCCACGCGCCGCGATGGTGGATGTCTATAACGCTTTTTGTGATGCTGGCGCAGATTATAACATCACAGATTATGGCTCATTTGCCATGAATGCGATGCGTATGGAAAAAGGCTTTAAAGGCGCAGGCGAGCTCACAAATGAGGTCACTTTGCCAGAAGCTGACGTGATGCGCTTTGTCAAAATGGATAAAGACTTCATCGGCAAATCAGCCACTGAGGCCGCTGGCCTGACACCAAGCCGCTTTGTCTGTGTTTATCTTGAGATTGAACAAGCAGATGATGTGTTTGGTCATGGCGGCGAGCCATTATATCATGATGGTGCGGTTGTTGGCTCAACTTCATCAGTTGCTTATGGCCCCTCAGTGGACAAGATTTTGGCCTTTGCCTATGTTGATCCAAAGGCCGCCGCAACAGGCACATCGCTTGAGATTATGGTTCATGGCAAAAAGCGCAAAGCATCTGTTCTTGGCGCCCCTGTCTATGATCCACAAAGCGAGCTACCCCGAGTAGATGGCTAGTGAGTAGGGTATGATAAAGGGAGCAGGCAGATGAAAATAACAAAGCTAACATTTTGGCAATGTGACTTACAAAGCCATGAAGCTTATTATATGGCAGAGGGCAAAACATGTGATGTTGTCCCCTCTATCATCATGCGCCTTGATACAGATGCTGGTATTTCCGGCTGGGGCGAGGTCTGTCCTATCCCTCATTATCTGCCTGCCTATCCTGATGGGATTATTCCCGGCATCACTTATTTAGCGCCTGTCTTAATTGGCGCAGATGCCAGCCATCCTGAAGTCGTGATGGCACGTGCGAATGCCTATCTGATTGGTCATCCTTATGTGAAATCAATTATTGATATGGCATTGCATGATGCCGCCGCGCGCGCCGCTGGTCTGCCGCTATATCAATATCTTGGTGGTAATTTTGGCCAGCCAATGCCGCTATATCATTCTATCACCTGCATTGCGCCTGACGAGATGGCACGGATTGCCGCCGAAGAAAAAGCCAAAGGCATGACCCAGTTTCAAGTCAAATTGGGCGCTGATAAAAATAACGAGGCTGATATTGCCCGCCTTCGTCTTGTGCGTGAGGCAGTGGGCGCTGGTCCTCTTGTTTATGGTGATTGGAATTGCGGTGCGACCAGCCTTGATGCCATCCGTGTTGGGCGCGGTGTCTCTGACATTGATATCATGCTGGAACAACCCTGCCAGACAATTGCTGAATGTGCCAAAGTCCGCCATGCCACAGGCGTGCCTATGAAACTTGATGAAAACGCACATGATATCGCCAGCCTTATCGAAGGCCACCAAGCAGGATGTATGGATGCGGCCGCATTGAAAATCTCAAAATTCGGCGGCGTCTCAGAGATGAGAAAAGCACGTGACCTATGCTTAAAATTGGGCATTAAAATGTGTATCGAGGATACGTGGGGCACAGATATCACCACCTCAGCCGCGCTTCATATTGGCGCCTCAACAAATCCGAAATTCATTATGAATGTGTGTGATTTATCATCGTATGTGTCACCGAAACTAGATGATAGCCTGCCGGTGCGCCAAGATGGTCATATCGTTGCCCCATCAGGTCACGGACTTGGTGTCACACCAGACCCAGACAAGCTCGGCACACAGCTTGCCGTTATTTCTTAAAAGCGCCTTCGAGAGAGTTTTATCATGGATGATCTAAGCTTACTTCACACCCGTGCGAAATCTGTTTTGCCAGCTGGCGGCTTTGGCAATTTTGACCTGTCAATTTTCATAGAGCGCGGCGAGGGCGCCTTTGTCTATGATAGCGAGGGTAATCGATATGTTGATTATCTCATCGGCTCAGGGCCTATGCTTCTTGGTCATGGTAACGAAGAGGTGGTCGAGGCTGTGCGCGAACAAGTTGGCAAGGGCATGACCTTTTTCGCCAATAATGAAAAAGGCCTAGAGCTAGCAGAAGAGATTTGCCGCGCTGTCCCTTGTGCCCAGCAGCTTCGTTATGTCTCTGCAGGTGG
>WTHW01000141.1 GCA_011526395.1 Alphaproteobacteria bacterium | reverse complement strand
GACAGGTGATATTATGCGGACGAAGAGTTTTGTAGATAGGTCATCTGCAAAAATTCAACAAAAACAATGTTTTATATTTTTCCTTATCTTTCCAAAATAGAGTTTTGATAAAATGGACAGTGAAAACAAAAAAATTCAGGTGAAAGATTCGCAGATTCACGGGCATGGTGTTTTTGCCCTTGTTGATATCGCTAAGGATGAAACAATCGAAAAATGCACTTATCTGGTGATTGATGATGATGATTTGCAGGAAGCAAACAGACTGAACGATTATTTATTCAATAGTCCGGGTGCAGAAGGTGATTATCTTCTGATGATGGGGCATGGCATGCTCTATAATCATAGCGAAGATGGTGCGAATGCATCGTGGGAGATTGATGACGATAATCGTTTTGTCAGATTCTATGCAACAAAAGACATCACAGCTGGGCAAGAAATTCTGCACGATTATGGCTCAGAATATTGGGATACGCGCAAAGAGTGATAGCGTAAGCCTCTGATTTAACCAAAATACAATATATAACGTCGGTTTGAGGTTTTGACCGCGCACCCAATTTCACGTATCCTAACCGAAGGGATTAACCTTTGGTATTATGTTGGTTGCTATGTTTCGTGTTCTTGGTGTCTTCGCCCTTATCATAAGTTTCTATTCAGCAGCATATGCGCAGCTCCAACGACCTATATCTGGTGTTGTTGCTGCAACGTCAGGTGCGATTGAAGTGAAATATGTTGCGCCAGACGGTAATGAAATCGGGCGCATGGCTGGTATCGGCGATCCGATATATCTGAATGACGAGATATCAACAGGTCCTGATACAAGCTTGCAGGTTCTTCTAAAGGACCAAACAGTTTTTACAATTGGTCCCAACGCCATCCTTGTTTTTGATGAATTCATCTATGACCCGTCATCTGATGAAGCAGGAAGCTTATCTGCGAGCGTTAAAAAAGGCGCATTCAAATTCGTGTCAGGTAAAATCAGCAAGAAAAGCAGCACAGCCATGAAGCTGAAACTGCCAAATGCCACAGCGTCAATCAGAGGGACAACAGTTGCAGGTCGCGTACGAGGTGACGGCGAAAGTGATGTGATTCTATTATCTGGCGCTATTAGTGTGACTTCAGAGAGCAACCCAGTCGGCGTTGATATTTTCCAGCCAGGCTGGGGCGCGAGCATTTCAGCTACAGGTGCTGTATCTGATCCCTTCCAGCTTTCATCAGATATTCTAGATGCTATCTTGAGTGAAGCGACTGTTGATGCGCCAGCAGAAGAGCAAGAAAGCACGCAAGAGACTGCAACAAGCGTTGCCACTGCCGCCGCTGTCATCAATGATTTATCTATTGAAGAGCAGATTATTGCAGATTTTACTGCAGACGTAACACAAACATTGGCCTCTAATGGTGAGACAGAGGTTGCGATTGGTGATTTGTTCTCTTTGATTTTGGCCAATAGTGACCTTGTGGCACAACTAGAAGCGCAAGGGCTAGACGTCTCTCAAGCACCAACCGACATAAGTTATGCTTACCTTGATACAACACTTGTTTCGATGCTGGCGTCTGGGGCATCTCCTGAATATATGGTTTTGTTATCTGATGGGGCAGGGGGACATTACCTAAACCATGCTGATGTTGACCCTGATTTATCAAATCTGATTTCAGACAGTTATTCAGGTTCAGTGCGTTTCTCAGGTTCTGGTCTGAATTTTGCACCATCTGCTGATGCAACGACAGCAGGCGGCACTGCCTCTTATGATTACACGATATCTTATGATACAGCGCGCGCCTCTGGCTCATTTAGCATCAATAGCTTGTCAATTGACGGTATCTCGTATGGAAGTCACACAGAGACTTTCTCAAATGTAGCATTAGCCGGCAGACCACAGGCTGGGTATGATGGTGATATGGATAATGTGCTAAATACAAATCAGGAAATATTCGAAGTTGGCGTAGCAGAGGCTACATTTAGTCAATCAGGCAATGAAGTATCTGCGCAATTAAACAGCTCACTTGGCTCAATCACAAATGGCACTGATGTTGTGAATGGTATTCTTGGCTCCACCAACATCATGATCAATGATACATCTACACCAAATAAAATGGCGCGTGTTGAAAAGTATGAAGTTGGTCGCAGAGTAGACTAGATAACTCTTATGAAGAGGCCTGAATAATCTCTGGCTCAAATGCTGGGCGTGAGAATATTTGCCTCAATACGGGCTCAAAATGTGATAATGGCTTTGATTCATAATCAGGGTCAAAAGCCATCTGGTCCCAGTCGCGGCAAAATTTTTCACATGATGCAAACCACTTATGGCTTTTCCATCTATCACGCTCATCTGGGTTAAGCCCTAATTTATCTGCGTAATATTTCATTTGAAAGACACCATGCATCTCTAAAATCCATGTTACTTCTTCGCGTACATAAGGGCGAATAATAGCCGCTGCCAATTGAGAGTGATTTTCTGGCGCTAGGTCATCTCCCAAATCATGAATAAGCGCGGCAACAATCATTTCGTCATCTGCACCATCTGCCTCAGCTCTTGTTGCTGTCTGCAAAGAATGTTCAAGGCGAGAGATTTTATACCCAGCAAGGCTGTTATCTAGCCCTTTAAGGGCATCTAGCAGCCTGTCAGGTAGTGATGCAATATAGTCACGCTCTAAGCCATGAAGAAACGCGTAATCTTCTGTTGTGCCTTCATCCATTCTTGTAAATGAAACTGTTTTCATCACATCACCTTTATCACTGATATCAGGGCTCACACCATCTCGATAACCTGACCTAAAATGGCTATTTTTGTCAATCTTTTGCTATATGGTCTTTTGCGTTATAATCTCGTAAAAAATACCCCATAAATAAGGCTTTTGCGAAATGTGTTTCGTATTAGGAATATAGTTTGGTGTTGTTGTGATTGTGGTAAGGGGATAAGTATGGCTGTGGCAAATATGGTCGGTGATAATGCCCAGAAAATTAATGATATTAAACAGGCTGTTGCAACCGTCTTTATGGGACGCTCCGAAGCGATTGATCTAGCGCTTATATGCCTGCTCTCAGATGGCCATCTCTTAATTGAAGACGTACCTGGTTCTGGCAAAACAAGCTTATCAGCGGCACTTGCCCGTGCTTTGGGTCTCGAATTTAACCGTGTCCAATGCACAAATGATTTATTGCCCGCTGATATAACAGGCTTGTCTGTCTTTGACAGGCAAACAGGCCAATTCTCAATCAAAGAGGGGCCTGTCTTCACACAGATACTTTTGGCAGATGAATTGAACAGGGCACCCTCTAAAACACAATCAGCGTTGCTGCAGGCAATGGAGGAGCGCGAGGTATCGATTGATACAGTCACGAAGCCACTGCCAACACCGTTTCTAGTCATAGCGACACAAAACCCGCGTGAAAATATTGGTACATTTGATTTGCCTGAATCACAGCTAGACAGGTTCTCACTATCCATGTCGATTGGGCGTCCGGATACGAAAACGCAACAACAAATCTTAATGCAATCATCTCGTAAATCAGAGGTTGTGCAGGCGGTTGTCTCATCTGAGGTGGTGAGCGAGATGCAGCAATATGTCAGCACTATTTCTATAAAAGAAGATGTGCTTTCATATCTCTTGCGCTTATCAGATGATATCGAAGCGCGTTGTCAAATCACGTTATCTGTTCGTTACCGCCAGCAATTATTAGCGCTTGCCCGAGCATCTGCTTATCTTGATGGACGTGATTATGTGACGCCAGATGACGTGAAAACGCTTGTGCCTCATTCCTTGCATCATCGCCTTGGGCGCGGCGATAAATTGGCGCGTCAGCAATTACTGAACGAGGTTCTTGCACAAACGCAGATGCCATAATTTTTTGGTTTGTAACATCAATGGCACTATCCACAAGCATATCTCAGAAAATCTCTTTGCGCCGGGCACCTATCATGGATGTCAATTGGCGCCGCGTATACGCATTGCCAACGCGTCATGGTTTTATGGTTGGGTTAGCCGTGTTTGGTGTCTTTGCCATATCTGTTCGAATACAGCATAATATGCTGTTGCTTCTGGCGGTGGCGTTGTT
>WTHW01000233.1 GCA_011526395.1 Alphaproteobacteria bacterium | reverse complement strand
ATGCCGCGGTCATCGCCAAAAATAACGATACCCACATTGTCAGATTCAAGGTTCAATGCCATGCCTTTGATGCCACCATCAAATTCAACCATCTCACCAGCTTGAACATTGTCCAAACCATAGACACGCGCGATACCGTCACCAACAGACAGTACACGACCTACTTCTGCCACTTCGGCTTCTGAGCCAAAGTTAGCAATTTGATCTTTCAGAATCGCAGAAATCTCAGCTGCACGGATATCCATCACGCAACACCCTTCATAGCCGCTTCAAGCCGGTTTAGTTTTGTTTTGATTGACGTATCAATCATACGAGAGCCGATGCGCACCACAAGACCACCAATTAAGGATGGGTCAACACGCATCGAAAGAGATAATTTATCGCTGCCAGCAAGCTTAGCAACAGATTGTTCGACCAGCTTTTGACGTGCCTCATCAAGAGCCACGGCTGATACAACTTCAGCTGAAATCTGGCCACGCTTTGTTGCGACCAATTCAACGAAATTTTGTGAAATGCGCGGCAGGGCGAAAAGACGACCATTTTCTGCCACAGCACCAATAAATTTGACTGTTAGCGCATTTGCGCCTGCTTTTTCCAAAATCGCTGTCATGGCGCTCATTTGTTCAGCGCGACCAACAACAGGAGATGAAATAAGCCTAGATAAATCTTCATGTTCAGTGATCAATGCGATAAGCGATTCCAAATCTGATAGCACAGCATCAACGATGTTGGCTTCGCTTGCTAGATCATAAAGGGCGCCGGCGTATCTGGCTGCCAGACCTGTAGTAACAGAACTCACCTTTTTATCCCTCATTCATATCAAAGACCTGTGTGGCACTATCACCAAGACGTACCCAAGGGCTTTGCCATTTGCCACTTGTCATATAAGACTTTTGCGCACTGCAATTTGATATCCAGCGAAACGAAAGCTTATTTTGCAAATGGGAAGTATCACAACAGTGTCAGAAACGCAAGCCAGAAGGCACGAACAAAGTGCCGCAGACAGCCGGTTTTTTTGAAATTACATAAAACTATAAGGGTCTATGTCTATTTGCATGTAAATTTGGCTAGCAAGACGGCAAGATTCGACCCATTCACGCAAAATCTGCTGAATATGAACATCACGCGGTGCTTTTATCAAAAAACGCATACGATACCGGTCACGAAGACGTGATATCGGCGCTGGCGTTGGCCCAAGAATCATCACATTTTTATAAGCAGGGCGATGTTTTGCTAGTTTGAGCGCTTCTGATTCCACCTCGCCTTCATTCACACCTGATAAGATGATAGATGCCAGCCTGCCAAAAGGCGGCATGAAGGCTGATTGCCTCATTTGAATTTCAAGATCAAGAAAGGCATCACGATCTCCATTCGCAAGAGCTGTGAAGACAGCATTATCTGGCTCATAGCTTTGCAGGAGGGCGCGCCCTTTTAAGGCTTCGCGCCCCGCTCTGCCTGCGGCTTGTGATAACATTTGATAGGTGCGCTCTGCGGCGCGTAAATCACCGCCTTGCAACCCAAAATCAGCATCTACAATACCAACAAGTGTTAAATGAGGGAAATGATGACCTTTGGCCGCCATTTGTGTGCCAATAATGATATCAACTTCATTTTCGGTAATCGCACGTATCATTTCGCGCGCCACCTCTGGGCGGGCGGCTGTGTCTGATGAGAAAATGCAAATCCGCGCTTCTGGAAATAACGTGCCAACCTCTTCAGCCAATCGCTCAACGCCAGGACCATAGGCACGCATCTGGTCTTGTGTGCCACATTCATCACATTGATTTTTAAGCGGTTGGCGATAGCCACAATGATGACATTGACGAGAGCCGCTGAGGCGATGTGTGACAAGCCACGAATCACAAGCCTGACATTTTGCCTTAGTGCCGCAAGCCTCGCAAATAGATAAAGGGGCATAGCCGCGCCGGTTTAGATATAAAAGTGTTTGCTCGCCAGCCTCAAGAGTGCGGGTAATATCAGACAGCAAGCTTTGTGATAGCCACCGCCCGGCTGGCGGCTTGTCACGTTTTAAGTCAATCATCGTAATATCAGGCATTTGGGCATGCCCAACACGTGTGGTCAGGCGCCAATGATGATAACGCGATTTTGCATCATCACTGCCTTGGCCTGCATTCACCCAACTTTCAAGCGACGGGGTGGCGGTCGCCAATATCACAGGCACTTGTTCAATATGAGCGCGCATGACCGCCATATCACGTGCTTGATAAATCACCATATCTTCTTGTTTAAAAGCTTGTTCATGTTCTTCATCAACAATGATGAGGCCAAGATCTGTAAAGGGCAGAAACAAAGCAGAGCGCGCGCCGACCACGATGACAGGCTCGCCCCGAATACATGCGCGCCAATAATCACGCCTATTTGCCTCGCTGACAGAGCTGTGCCAGATAAGTGGTTTTTGCCCGAATCGCGCCTCAAAGCGTGTTTGCCATTGAGAGGTAAGGGCAATTTCTGGCAAGAGAATCAAAATCTGTTTTTTGCGTGCCATCATGCGCGCCACAAGATCAAAATAAACCTCTGTTTTGCCAGAGCCTGTCACCCCATCTAGCAAATGAGCTGAATAGCCCTGTTCAAGGTGAGAGGATAAGCCATCAGCGATGGCTTGTTGTTCAGATGAAAGTGAGACAAGGTTTAAATCTTCATGCGCGATATCATGATAGCGTAAATCAGCTTCGATAGAGGTGGCGGACTGCGCTATCAGCCCCTGTTTTGCCATTGTTTTTATGATAGCTGGCGAAGTGGCTGTCTCTGCCGCCAAATCATTGGCTGTCATATGATGGCCTTGTGCAAGGAAGGATAAGATGCGCGCGCGTTTTGGCGTTAGCTTCACATCACCTTCATCAGCTGCATCACTGCTGTGATAAAAGGTTGTTGGCTTTGGCTTGTTATGGGCTTTGGGGGTTGAGAGCATCATGCGCATCACCATCCCAAAAGGTGCCATCGTCCAGTCAGATACATGACGCAAGAATGAAATATGAGACGGTGTCAAAGGCGGCAAATCAGCCCATGAGTGGATGGGTTTTAGCTTGTCCATCACAACATCACCGGAAGGGGTCATATCCATAATAATGCCCCATACAAAGCGTTTGCCCAATGGCACCTCGACAATCATGCCAATTTCTGCCATCAGGCCATCTGGCAAGTGATAATCATAAATAAGAGGCGTTGCGCGGCGTATCGGCAAGGGCACGGCAACTTGTACAATCGTACCGGGCGCTTTGGAAATCACAGATGATGGCTGGTTTTGGGTCATGTTTGTGATGTGCCTAGCGCGTCATAAAGAATAGATATGTAAAGAAGCTGAGTTTGATAATAGTTTGCCATGTAACAGGCTGGCATACTATTATATAATGGTGATTATGTGATGGGTTTTGTTATAATGAGACGGCATCATAAGTGGCGCAAGCAAATTTAAAACACAAGATTTGAGAAGTAAAAAGGCATTCGATTTATGAAAATTTTCCTAGATACAGCTGATATAAATGAAATTAAACGTCTTGCGCCAACAGGTATGGTTGATGGCGTGACAACAAACCCGTCTTTAATTGCCAAATCTAGCTCTGATATTTTGGCGACGATTAAGGAAATTTGCGCTGAAGTATCTGGCCCTGTGAGCGCTGAAGTCACAGCCACAGATTATGATACAATGTTAAAAGAAGGTCTGAAGCTTGCTGATTTGGCAGATAATGTGGCTGTGAAAGTGCCATTGACGATTGATGGTCTGAAAGTCTGTAAGACATTATCTGATCAAGGGATCATGGTGAATGTGACATTATGTTTTTCAAGCGCACAAGCCTTATTGGCCGCGAAAGCTGGTGCCAGCTTTATCTCGCCATTTGTCGGTCGCCTCGATGATTTGGGTCAAGATGGCATGACACTTATCCAAGATATCTGCACCATGTATGATAATTATGATTTTGATACAGAAGTGTTGGTTGCCTCTGCCAGAGGGCCACAGCATGTGGTTGATGCCGCGCTAATCGGTGCTGATGTTGTGACATTGCCGCCAGCGATTTTGGACAAGATGTATCATCACCC
>WTHW01000212.1 GCA_011526395.1 Alphaproteobacteria bacterium | reverse complement strand
GTGACTGACGGTATTGCAATGGGTCATGAGGGCATGAAGTCATCTCTTGTGAGCCGTGAAGTGATTGCAGATTCAATTGAACTTACAGTACGCGGTCATTGTTATGATGCGATTGTTGGTTTGGCTGGTTGTGACAAATCACTTCCGGGCGTTATGATGTCTATGGCACGTTTGAATGTTCCATCTGTATTCATGTATGGTGGGTCTATTTTGCCTGGGCGCTTCAAAGATAAGGATGTAACAGTTCAGGATGTTTTTGAGGCTGTAGGCGCACATCAAGCTGGTAATATGTCAGATGAAGATTTGCATGAGCTTGAATGTGTGGCATGCCCATCAGCAGGATCATGTGGTGGTCAATTCACAGCCAATACAATGGCTTGCGTATCAGAAGCGATTGGTTTGGCACTGCCAGGGTCAGCTGGCGCGCCGGCACCTTATGAAACACGTGATGAATATGCCTATCACTCAGGCCGCGTAGTAATGGAGTTGATCGAAAAGAATTTGCGTCCGCGTGACATTCTAACTCGCAAGGCTTTCGAAAATGCGGCAACTGTGGTGGCTGCAACTGGCGGCTCTACCAACGCTGCGCTTCATTTGCCAGCTATGGCCTCTGAGGTTGGTATCGATTTTGATTTGCATGACGTGGCAGAGATTTTCAAACGCACACCATACATCGCTGACTTGAAGCCAGGTGGTAAATTTGTTGCAAGAGACATGTATGAAATTGGCGGTGTGCCAGTGCTGATGAAAGCATTGTTAGAAGGTGGTCATCTGCATGGTGATTGCATTACCGTAACAGGCAAAACAATCGCTGAAAATCTTGCTGATGTTGAGTTTCCGACTGATCAGAAAGTGGTATATCCAACATCTAACCCGTTATCACCAACGGGTGGTGTAGTCGGTCTTCGCGGCAATCTTGCTCCTGAAGGTGCAATTGTGAAAGTGGCAGGCATGAAAGTGCTTGAATTCACAGGTCCAGCCCGTTGTTTTGATTCAGAAGAAGAGGCATTCCAAGCGGTTCAGGATCGCACATATAAAGAAGGCGAGGTTCTAGTTATTCGCTATGAAGGACCAAAAGGCGGTCCTGGTATGCGTGAAATGCTAGCCACTACAGCAGCTCTTTATGGGCAAGGTGTTGGAGATAAAGTCGCTCTGATCACTGATGGGCGTTTCTCAGGCGCTACCAGAGGCTTCTGTATTGGGCATGTTGGTCCAGAAGCTGCTGTTGGCGGCCCAATCGGATTATTACAAGATGGCGATATGATTACCATCAACGCAAATACTGGCGAAATTTCAGTGGATTTAACTGATGATGAGCTAGCGGCTCGCAAGGCGAATTGGAAGCCACGTGAGACGAATTATAATTCTGGTACTATTTGGAAATATGCGCAAACTGTTGGTTCAGCTGAAACAGGTGCGACAACACATCCAGGTGCTAAGAAAGAAACACATGTATTTGCAGACCTATAGGTCTCATAAATCACGTTAAAATGAAAAAGGAAGGCTTTTGCCTTCCTTTTTTTAATCTCTAATATCACACCAAATAGGGGTGTGGTCTGACGCTTTTTCTAAACCACGTGGCATTTTATCAATGCCAGCATTCTGCAGTCTGTCAGCTGCCTCTGGTGATAATAATAAATGGTCTATTCTTATGCCGTTATTTTTTTGCCATGCGCCTGCTTGATAGTCCCAAAAGCTATAAAAGGCACCTTCTGGATGTATCGCACGAAAGGCGTCTGTATATCCTTTATGAAGCAATCTATGAAACTTTGAACGGCTTTCCGAGTGATATAGAGCATCACCTTGCCAAGCATTTTCATCATAACAATCAATAGCTTGCGGGATGACATTATAATCACCGCCTAGCACGACTGCCTTTTCTGTTTCTAATAATTTGCTTGCAACTTTATCTAGCCTATCCATCCACTGAAGTTTGTAATCAAATTTTGGGCCAGGGCAGGGGTTTCCATTGGGAAGATAAATAGACGCTACATGTATATCTTTTATAGTGGCTTGAATAAAACGAGCTTGTTCATCTTCATCATCACCGTCCAAGCCAATTTCCACATTTTCAATTGGTAGCGGCGATAAGATTGCGACACCATTATAGGTTTTTTGTCCATGAACGGCTACATTCCAGCCAATTTCTTTAAAAGCGTCATATGGAAAATTTTCATCCGTCAATTTAAGCTCTTGAGCAAGAATAACATCTGTATGACCGGCTTTGCAGTAATCTATCACATGCCCAAGCCGCGCCTTCATGGAATTTACGTTCCAGCTTGCTATTCTCATAAAAGCTATCCTTATGATTTCAAATTATACTGAAAATGACGTACCACACCCACAAGAGGCAGTGGCATTTGGGTTTTCGACTTTAAAGTAAGACCCAATGAGTTCTTCTACGTAATCGAGCTCTGCGCCTTCAAGGAACCCAATTGACATATCATCTACAAGAACCGTGACACCATGCATGTCGAATATCAAATCATCATGATTTTGAGAGTTATCAAAATCAAATTTATATTGAAAACCTGAACACCCACCACCATCAACGCTGACACGAAAATAGGGCACTTTCTCAGCCTCTTGAAGCATAGCAATTCTATTTGCTGCTGCTTTTGTTATGGAAAAATTAGTAGCTGTCACAATTTGCCTCTAGCAAAATATAAGATTCAGAGTTCTCTGCTTAATATGAACGCAAGAGGGCGCAAAATCAAGATTGCTATCTATGTCTACTTGCTCCTTTTCGTAAGCTAGTTTATTTTAGAGGCTCACAGTCACAAAGCTTTATAGGAAAGCTGTCCATGCGATATGATGAAGCCTCTATGCTAGCGCCATATGCTAGTTTTTCTGCTAAGACGCGTGGCAGGTTATTACCAGAACCGGCTGGTTTATCGACGCGAACAGACTTTCAGCGGGACAGAGATAGGATTATACATTCAGCTGCATTTCGTCGCCTAAAGCATAAAACGCAAGTCTTCATCTATCATGAAGGTGATTATTTCCGCACCAGATTAACCCACTCACTCGAAGTAGCCCAGATAGCACGCTCATGCGCACGAGCTCTTTGTTTGAATGAAGATTTAGCAGAAACCATCGCTTTATCTCATGATTTGGGGCATACACCCTTCGGGCATGCTGGCGAGGATGCACTAAATGAGGTGATGACGCCTTTTGGTGGTTTTGACCATAATGAGCAATCAATCCGCGTTCTGACAATGCTAGAAGAACGTTATGCTTCCTTTAATGGCCTAAACCTTACATGGGAGGCACTTGAGGGCGTTGTGAAGCATAATGGGCCTATCACAGGCGAAACACGCCCTACAATTAAATTACTTGATAAGACTGGTAATCTGCAGCTTACCTCTTATGCCTCTGCCGAAGCTCAAGTGGCTAATTTATCTGATGATATTGCGTATTTATCTCATGATTTTGACGATGGTTTGCGCGCAGGTTTGCTTGATGTATCAGATATTTCATCTTTGCCTGTTGTTGATAAGATCCTATCTGAAATCCATGCCCAATGGCCGGATTTGCAAATAGGTAGATTAAGTCATGAGCTAACGAGACAATTAATTTCTTATTTTGTTGAAGATCTGTTGTCTGCATCTTCAAGTAATTTGCGTGATGGCGATTTTAAATCAGCAGATGAAATAAGGCTTTGTGGCAAACCAATAATCAAATTTAGTGATAAGGCTTTCTCAGAGCTAAAACTGCTGAAATCCTATCTATTCAAGCATATGTGGCGCCATTACAAGGTGAACCGCATGACATCTAAGGCTCGCAGAGTTGTAAAAGAGTTGTTTGACATCTTCATGGCAGAGCCAAATTTGATGCCACATGAGTGGCAAGCTAAATTAACAAGCGATAATATGCAGAATGCGCGCATAGTTGGTGACTATATAGCTAGTATGACAGACCGCTATGCGCTATTAGAGTATGAACGTTTATTTGAAATGGGTCCTATACTGTCATAATGATGAATATATTTAAAAAATTACAGTCAGCTGTCACCGATATTCATGATGCATTGGTAGCGGAGGGGGCACTGCCCCACGCTAGTG
>WTHW01000242.1:7857-13828 GCA_011526395.1 Alphaproteobacteria bacterium | reverse complement strand
ATATTTATTAATAGGCTTTGATATGTTGTTTTTAAAAACACTGAATGGTGAGAAACAATCTCAGACGCCCATATGGATTATGAGGCAAGCTGGTCGCTATTTAAAAGAATATCGTGATGTCAGAGCCACGACACCAGATTTTATTTCTTTCTGCTTAACACCTGATAAGGCAAGTGAAGTCACATTACAGCCAATCAGACGATTTGGCTTTGATGCTGCTATTATTTTCTCAGATATTTTAATCGTACCATGGGCATTGAACCGAAATGTACATTTCATCACTGGCGATGGGCCAAAATGTACGCCTTTATCCCCTGATGAGATGATTTCACAAAATCTGATAGATGATTTTTCAAACAAGATTACACCTGTCGCTGAAGCGATATCACTCACAAGGCGTGATTTACCAGCTGAAACAGCCCTCATCGGCTTTGCAGGTGCGCCATGGACTTTATTGACCTATATGATTGAAGGCGGCTCATCAAAAGATTATGCTGCGAGCCGCAATTGGTTATGGGGACATAGCAAACAAATTGACTATTTGCTTGAGGTTCTTGTTGAGACAATTTCACAGAGCCTTATCAGCCAAGCAAAAGCTGGTGCGAATGCTCTTATGATTTTCGATAGTTGGGCAAGTGCTGTGCCATCTCATTTACGCCCATGGATTGTCGAAAAACCAATTCAGAAAATCATTGAAACAGTCAGACAAGCTGGTGTGTCAGCGCCTTTTATTTGTTTCCCACGTGGTATCAGTTCTGATTTGCCACGCTTTGCAGATGCTGTTGATTGTCAGGCTATCGCACTTGATCAAGGTGTATCCCCACAATTTGCTGCAAAATATATCAGACAAGATGTCGCTCTTCAGGGCAATCTTGACCCACAGGCACTAATTTTCGGTGGTGATATGATGAAACGTGCTGTCGATGATATTATGGATGCCTTTAAAGATAGAGCGCATATATTTAATTTAGGGCATGGTATTACGCCGCCAACCAATGTGGCACATGTTGAAGAATTAGTGAGTTACGTTAGGAAATAATCTTGGATTATCAATGGGTTAAAGCATTACATTTGATCGCCGTTATGTCATGGATGGCAGGCTTATTATATTTGCCGCGCTTATTTGTGTATCATTCGTCTGTTGAAAATAATGGCGCACAAGCTTTAACTTTTGCATTGATGGAAAGACGCTTACTAAAAGCCATTATGAATCCAGCCATGATTTTATCCTATGTATTTGGTCTATGGATGCTTCATTTAAATCCTGGCCTGATATCATTACCATGGATGTGGGTGAAATTGGCCGCGATTGTGGGGATGACATATTCTCATATGCTATTTGGTAAAATGCGCAAAGAGTTGGAAAAAGGTCACGCCAGACCCACAAAGCACTATCGCTATTGGAATGAAGTGCCAACGCTTCTGATGATCATCATTATCATCATGGCAGTGGTTGAGCCATTCTAGGCTTTGATTTAAGAATATTGACAAAATAGAGGTAATCACGTTATCTTTTAGGTACTTACCTCATAATGCCTTTATCGGCATGCCAAAGCGTCTTTGATTTTCATCAGACCATTTTCAAATCACATCACATTTCTATCTTGTTTCCCGTTACAGGTTTTTACTATGCATTTACAAGAACTTAAGGATAAATCCCCCGCAGAACTCCTCGCTTTTGCAGAAGAGCTTGAGGTGGAAAACGCATCAACATTGCGCACGCAAGATATGATGTTCGCTATATTAAAGAATTTAGCTGAAAATGAAGTCACAATCAGAGGCGCTGGTGTCCTAGAAGTCTTATCTGACGGATTTGGGTTCCTAAGAGCGCCTGAATCTAATTATCTGCCGGGTCCAGATGATATTTATATTTCGCCATCACAGGTAAAGCGCTTTGGTTTGCGTACTGGTGATACGGTCGAAGGCGAAATCAGAGCGCCAAAAGATGGCGAGCGTTATTTTGCTCTTTTGAAAGTTGAATCAATCAATTTTGAAGACCCTGAAAAAGTACGTCATCGCATTAATTTTGATAATTTGACGCCTCTTTATCCAAATGAAAAGCTCACCTTTGAGCTGCCTCATAACCCTGATAAAAAAGATAATACGCCGCGTGTGATTGATTTGGTCTCACCAATGGGTAAGGGGCAACGTGGTTTGATTGTTGCACCGCCTCGCACGGGTAAGACGATGATGTTGCAATCTATTGCACATGCGATTTCTGAAAATCATCCTGAAGTCTATCTTCTTGTTCTCCTAATTGATGAGAGACCAGAGGAAGTCACAGACATGCAGCGCTCAGTGAATGGTGAGGTCATCTCATCTACATTTGACGAGCCAGCCTCTCGCCACGTTCAGGTAACTGATATGGTGATTGAAAAAGCAAAGCGTCTTGTGGAACATAAAAGAGATGTTGTTATCTTGCTTGATTCTATCACACGTCTAGCGCGCGCTTATAACACTGTTGTGCCATCATCAGGCAAAGTCTTAACAGGTGGTGTTGATGCGAACGCTCTGCAGCGTCCAAAGCGTTTCTTTGGCGCAGCAAGAAATGTAGAAGAGGGTGGTTCTCTGACCATCATTGCCACAGCATTGGTTGAGACAGGCTCCCGTATGGATGAAGTCATCTTTGAAGAATTCAAAGGTACAGGTAACTCTGAAGTTGTACTTGATCGCAAATTATCAGATAAGCGCGTCTTCCCAGCGATTGATGTTACGAAATCCGGCACAAGAAAAGAAGAATTGCTTGTCGATAAAGGCACCTTGTCAAAGATGTGGGTATTAAGACGTATCTTGATGCAAATGGGACCTGTTGATGCGATGGAATTCCTATCTGACAAGTTGAAGCATTCAAAAGATAATAATGACTTCTTTGATCAGATGAATAGCTAGCGTTTATTCCATAATCACTTTCAGCCCTGCTTCTAAATCAAGCAGGGCTTTTTTTCTAGCAACATTGGCAGGGCTGTTTGCTGAAAGTCGATCACCGCCTGAATAATTATCATAACGGCCGTCTGAGCCAATAATACGGTGGCAAGGAAAAATGATGGGAAGAGGGTTTCTCTGGCAGGCAGAGCCAGCCGCACGTGCCGCTTTTGGATTACCCCACATATTGGCTAATTCAGCATAGCTGACAGTTTCGCCATAAGGCACATCTCTCATCACATGAAGCCATTTCAACAAAGAGGCAGAAACAGCCACATCTGACAAAGGAATGGTAAATGTCACAAGCTTGCCTTTTAAATAGAGATGTAACTGATAAATTGTTTCACGTGAAACATCATTTTCATCCAAATCATAGGATAAAGGGCTTTGTTGCCAATCAAGATAACGCAATCCAGTGTCATCACACACAGCGCCCATATACCCAAGCGGTGTTGAAAACTGGCTTGCAAAAAGTCTCTCTGTTTGTGTCATCACGATAAACCTCCATAATGGCGGCAAGAGGATATAGGCATCACATTGCAATTGCGCTATTTATATAATATGAGTGCGATTCATATTTACAGTAAAGCATAAAAGATGAAGACAACGGTTTTTGCCCTAGCGACACCACCTGGCCAATCAGCGATTGCCATCTTCCGTATTTCAGGAGAGGCTGCGCATGATGTCGCGCATCGTATGTCTGGCAAATTATTAGCGCATCGCCGCGCAGAGCCATCAGTGATTTATGATGAATATGGCGAAATGCTTGATGATGTTGTCTTGCTATATTTCAAGGCGCCGCTCAGCGCCACAGGTGAAGATATCCTTGAAATTCATTGTCATGGCTCATTGGCTGTTATCGAAGCTATCTCATCTTATTTATCAAGACAGCCTGATTTGATGCCCGCAGAAGCTGGCGCTTTCACAAAGCGTGCTTTTGATAATGGTAAAATGGATTTAACTGAAATTGAAGGTCTGGCAGATTTGATAGAGTCTCAAACAGACACTCAACGCCGCCAAGCGATTAGCCAGTTAAAAGGCCAAATGCGTAAAAAAGCACAAGAGTGGCGTGAAGATATCATCCGTCTTGCCGCACGGCTTGAATCACTTATTGATTTTGCTGATGAGGAATTACCAGACTCACTTTTATCAGAATTGGATAAATTGCGCCAAACCCTCATTACATCTCTCTCAGATACGTTAGATGATGAAAGACAAGGTGAGCTTATCCGCAATGGTGTTCATGTAGCACTAATTGGGCCTGTGAATGCTGGCAAATCAACAGCATTAAATGGTCTGGCTGGGCGGCCAGCCGCGATTGTGGCAGATGAAGCAGGCACAACTCGCGATATTGTAGAAGTGCGCCTGAATGTATCAGGTGTATCTGTCATTCTAAAAGATACCGCCGGTATCAGAGAAAATGCTGGCCATGTGGAATCGATTGGGATTGAGCGTGCGAGAGAAGCTGCAAACCAGTCTGATCTGGTGATAGTGGTGGCAGATGGCGCACAAACAGATTGGTATGCTCACGCTGAGGATATATGCCAGACTGTGACAGCGCCCATGATTAAAATTCTGAATAAATCAGATAAGATCACAGAACAAAACTATTGTGATTATCAGCCTTTATCTCTTATTGAAGATGACAGCATAAGACAGCTTGAAACAAAACTAGCTGAGCATTGCGCACCATTGAACCATAGTGGCAAACAAATCATTATCACACGTGCGCGTCACAGGCGCCTTATCCAAAATGCACTTGATGCCCTTACGTCTTCAAAAGACTATGATTTTGAAACAAGCCCAGAAATTGTGGCAGAAGATATGCGTCTTGCCGCTGATGCGCTTGGTCAAATGCTTGGCCATATTGATGTTGAGGATATATTATCAGATATATTCTCATCATTCTGTATTGGGAAATAAGATAGTTAATAGTATAACAGCGATACGATACCTGTTTATTTGAATGATATGTTTCACGTGAAACAAAAAAGAATGCGAAAATGACACAGTCTTTTGATGTAATTATTGTTGGTGGTGGACATGCAGGCACTGAAGCCGCCGCCGCCGCTGCACGCATGGGCGCCAAGACAGCGCTTATAACAATGCGTGCTGACAAGATTGGTGAAATGTCATGTAATCCAGCGATTGGTGGTCTTGGCAAAGGTCATCTTGTGCGTGAAATTGATGCGCTTGACGGTATCATGGCGCGTGCCATCGACAGAGCAGGCATTCAATTTCGCATGCTCAACAAATCAAGAGGCCCAGCCGTTCATGGCCCAAGAGCTCAAGCAGATAGAGCCTTATATAGAAAAGCTGTACAGGATTTACTCAGTGAACAAGAAAACCTTCAGATTATTGAAGGGGCTGTTGCATCATTCTTAATCACAGATGATACCGTCACAGGCCTGACGACAGAGGCTGGTGAGATATATCATTGTGGCGCGATTGTCTTAACAACAGGCACATTTCTTGGTGGTCTTATTCATCTTGGCACTGAAAGAACACCAGCTGGCAGAGTGGGTGAGGCACCCTCGAACGAATTGTCACAAGCGCTTCACGCTCTTGACTTGCCGCTTGGCAGGCTGAAAACAGGCACACCTGCCAGATTGGATAAGCGCACAATTGACTGGGATAGTTTGGAAAAACAGCCAGCTGATAATCCGCCAATCCCGTTCTCTACTCTTACCGACAAGATTCTTGTGCCACAAATTGAATGTGCGATTACCCGCACGAATGAGCGCACACACGAGATCATTGCAAAATCAATTCATCTATCGGCTGTTTATTCAGGTCAAATCCAAGGACAGGGACCTCGCTATTGTCCTTCGATTGAAGATAAAGTGCATCGTTTCGCTGATAAATCATCTCATCAGATATTCCTTGAGCCAGAAGGCCTTGATGATCCTACAATTTATCCAAATGGCATTTCAACAAGCCTGCCAAGAGATGTACAAGATGAAATGCTAGCAACGATAGCTGGCCTTGAAAAAGCAAAGATTCTGCAATATGGCTATGCGATTGAATATGATTTCATCGATCCACGCTC
>WTHW01000242.1:0-7757 GCA_011526395.1 Alphaproteobacteria bacterium | reverse complement strand
ATCAGAAAAAAGAAGCTCTATCACAAGCGACCAATTTGCTAGACTCTCTATCCGCTGGTCCCAAAGAGTTAACATCAGCTGACCTGCCGCCGCCACGTGACGGGCGTGCCAGAACAGCAGGTGATATGTTAACGCTTGAGGGCATCACAATAGAGAAATGCATGTCTCTATGGCCGGAATTGTCAAAGATTGAAGCAAAATATCATAGCCAGCTAGAGACAGATCGCCGCTATCAGGGGTATCTTCGCAGGCAAAAGGCAGATATTGATGCTATGCGCAAAGATGAGAATGTCTTAATTCCTGATGATATTGATTTCTCAAAAATTGGCGGCCTATCTGCTGAAAGCCAAGATTTGCTAAAGCGATATCAGCCAGAAACACTTGGTCAGGCAAGCCGTATTCCCGGTTTGACGCCAGCTGCACTTGTGGCCGTATTGCGAAATATCAGAGCAACTGCCGCAACAGAAATATCTGCAGAAGATACCTCAGCAAGCGCCTAGACATCTAAACCCCTAAGATTTTATCATTCATGACGTCAGAGATTTCAAAATTACCAAAACAATGGACGAAGGATACAGCTTTATCCTTTCTATCTGATCATTATGATGTTTCACGTGAAACATGTGACAAGCTTTCCCATTATGTCTCGCTGCTGGCCAAATGGCAGAGATCAATTAATCTCGTCTCTGGTAAGACCATCGCTGATGTTTGGGAGCGTCATATCGTAGATAGTGCGCAACTTATATCGCACCTGCCAAAAGAGCCTGCTAATATTCTTGATTTAGGCTCAGGCGCAGGCCTGCCAGCTGTCATTTTGGCCATTATGACAGACCATAATGTAGCCATGGTAGAATCAGATACGCGCAAATGTGCCTTTATGCAAACAGCGTTGCGCGAAACTGGCGCCAAAGCCACGATACATAACACAAGATTGGAAAGCTTACCCTTCCAAGATGCTGATATCATTACAGCGAGAGCCTTCGCACCTCTTGATCGCCTGCTAGATTGGACTGCGCCACAACATAAAGAGGGTCAAATTTTTTGGCTTTTGAAGGGTAAAGGCGTAAATGAAGAATTGACCAATGTCCCTGTTTCGCAGAAAGTAGTAACAGAACAATATCATAGCCTCGTCGCGGGGGATGGCGTGATATTGCGCCTTCAACGTGAAGCGTTAAGCTGATTTGTCAGATAAAGGGACGAGGCAAATGACAAAAATATTGGCTGTGACAAATCAAAAAGGTGGTGTTGGTAAAACAACAACATCTGTCAATTTATCAACAGCACTTGCCGCCTGTGGCTATAAGGTCCTTTTGATCGATTTCGACCCACAAGGCAATGCTAGTACGGGGTTGGGCGTCACTGAATTTGACAGAGAGCGCAATTCCTATCGCCTGATTGCTGGTATGATCACATTATCAGAAGCAATTTGCCAAACCCTAGTACCCGGTTTGGATATCTTGCCAACCACAATGGATTTATCAGCCGCAGAGATTGAGCTTAGTGAGTTAGACAGGCGTGAACGCCGTCTTGCTGATGCTCTCGAAGGTGCAAGGGGGCATTATGATTTTGTCCTCATTGATTGCCCGCCATCTCTTGGCCTATTGACAGTGAACGCCCTTGTTGCAGCAGATAGAGCTATCGTGCCATTGCAATGTGAATTCTATGCGCTCGAAGGTTTGTCCCAGCTGGTGCGTACCATCAATGTGGTGAAACAGAATTTCAATCCATCACTTGCCATTCAAGGCATCATTTTAACCATGTATGATAGCCGGAATAAATTATCAGATATGGTATCTCAAGATGTGCGTGATTATTTTGGTGATTTGGTCTATCAGACTGTGATCCCGCGTAATGTGCGTATTTCAGAGGCACCGTCTTTTGGCAAGCCAGTTCTGATGTATGATATTAAATCAACAGGGGCACAAGCTTATGCTGGCCTTGCCGCAGAATTACTAGCGCAAGAAAATTTACAAGCAAAATCAAATAGTTAAGATATTTTGGGGCGAGATATGAGTGAAAAAAAATCGAATAAGCCAGCCAAAGGTTTAGGGCGCGGCCTATCTTCATTACTAGGTGACGCCGCACCCGCATTAGCGCCTGAGGCCAGCCCTGCACAAGCGGCAACCACATCAGTCACACCGCGCATCTCTGATGGCCCATCTGGTGATACACGTCCCGGCGAAATTCGTCTTGTCCCTGTGGAATGGATTAACCCAGGCCCATGGCAGCCTAGACGCATCTTTGATAGAGCTGGTTTGGAAGAGCTGGCACAATCCATGGCCGAAAATGGCATTGTGCAACCTATCTTGGTTCGCCCAAACCCCCAAAAAGAAGGCCGTTATCAGCTGATTGCAGGTGAAAGACGTTGGCGTGCGGCGCAAATGGCGCGTCTTCATGATATTCCGACCATTATCCGTGATTTAAGTGATAAACAGGCAGCTGAATTATCTCTTATCGAAAATATCCAACGCCAAGATCTGTCAGCTATTGAAGAAGCACTAGGTTATCGTGCTTTAATAGATGCCCATGATTATACCCAAGATGATCTCGCCTCAATTGTTGGCAAATCGCGCCCTCATATTTCAAATATGATGCGCTTGTTGAATCTTCCAGATGAAATCCACAAGATGATTTTGCAAGGCGACTTAACCGCAGGGCAAGCACGTCCCTTAATTGGACATGAAGATGCGGTAAAGATTGCGAAAATCGTTGTTGAAAAGCAATTAAGTGCGCGTGAGGTAGAAAAATTAGCACGTCACGAACAACCTGATGAGAAACCGGCCCAGAAGCTTGAAAAATCAGCTGATATCAAAGCGATTGAGAAAAAGGCAAAAGCCGAGCTTGGGTTGCGTTTATCTGTTGATTGGGATGAAGGACGCCAAAAAGGGGCTGTGAAATTCACAATTTCAAGCTTTGATCAGCTAGATTTATTGCTTGAAAAGCTTGGATTAAACGAAAATCAATCCTAGCGTCTTTTGACACGTAAACGAAGGCACAATCCCAAAAGACCTTGCCCTAAATGTGTATAAGGTTCCGATATCATTCCTGATTTCAGCTCACGTTCCATTTCAACAAGCCTCTGCCAATGTGCAAAAGCAACAGGCATCTTTAGCCTGCTTGCTGTCGCGGTGATAAGTGGCTTTGATTTAAAATGCAAAGGCGGCCGCAATTTGCCAGCAGCAGATGCCGCTGCTTCACCTTTATCCATCCATGAAGTAATCTCATAAATTTGGCGAAAGGTGGTCGCTAATTGGCGCATAATCGCAATCGGCGCTATATCTTCCTGCTTTGCCTTTTCCAGCATTTTGGCAAGCAGAGACACATCTCCCATAAGAACTGATTTCATAAATAAATCAATGGCTTGTGCAGATGAATCACCTAATGCTTCTTCTATCTCATCAAGTGATAATGTACCATTGGGCCCTGCCATAATGGCGAGCTTTTCAATTTCAGACCGGCTGGCAAGGCGATCGCCGCCAAGACGAGATATCATCAGCGCCAACCCCTCTTGTGATATTGTGATGTTGTCTTTTGCAAAGATGTCTCTTGCTAATTGTCCGATATCACGATCTTCATCTGCATAACAACCAATGGATGCCACTTGTTTTTCACCATCGCAAAATTTTACAATGGCATGTTTGGTGGTGGTGTCTGTTGCTTCGATGATAAGCCTTGTCCCTTTTTCAAGTAGAGGGACAGCCAATTTCACGCCATCAAGCAATTCTGTACCAGACCCGCGCACTCTGATAAGCCTCTCATCCCCAAAGACAGCAAGAGAGGAGACCTCATCGACTAATCTTGCTGGATCTTGCTTTACATCCTCACCGCGCAAAGCAACAGATTGGAACGGATCATCAAGATCAGGCACAATTTTCTTTGAGATAGTAAGCGCTCTTTCTCTCATCTGCCCAATATCAGGTCCATGAAAGAAATAGCATAGATAGCTTGGTGATGGCTTTGCGAGTAATGAGGCGATATCACGTGGTGCGATTTTCATAAGATATATCACATCCTGGTAGTGAGTTGTCGTAAGGCTATACCCTAACTATCAAGGAAATGGCGGCGCAAGCGCAAGGCTAATCTGTCAGCTAGCTGTATTGTTAAGCGTTCTGCGGCAAATTGTTTTGATTTATCTTGCGCATAATAGGCGCTAACCGTGCCAGATGTGGCTGTGGCTGAGATGCTACCTTGTGTAATCACTTCACTTGTCATTTTATCCTGAAGCGTATAGCGCAACGACATTTCTGTCTTAGCAAGGTTAGAAGATTTACCTTTCACCGCAAGGGTAGAGGAATTTGACTGGCTAAGGCTAATGGTTAAGTCATAATCACGAAGGCGTGTTGTCTGATTTAAATTATCAGATAGCGCACGTAAGAATATCTGCTCAAAGCGTGTATTTGCGTCCCCAATATCAATGCGATCAATCTCGCTTTGTGTGCGCATTGATATCTCAAGTGGTGACAATGTCTGACAGGCAGCAAGAGTGCTAAACGCTATGATATTGATAATGATGGACTTAAAGAACGACATTAATGATCCTATTTGGTACCACAATCACCTTTTTAGGGCTGTTACCATCAAGATATTTGACAATCGTCTCTTGCGCTAGTGCTTTTTCTTCCGCCACTGCTTTGTCACAATCAACAGGCAATTTAATTGTGGCGCGTAATTTGCCATTTACCTGAACACCAATTTCAACTTCATCAGCCACAAGCCACGCCTCATCAGCCTCTGGCCACGGCGCATCTGCGACAAGACCCTCACCACCGCAGGCTTGCCATAATTCTTCAGCGATATGAGGCGAAAACGGTGATAATAGCTGTGTCAGCGTCTTAATCGCAAAATCACGAACCTGATTTGATTTGGCATCAGTTTCTTTTAAATCACTAATGGCGCCAACCAGAATATGCAATTGTGCCACACAGCGATTAAGCGCAAATCTCTCAATATCATTGCCAATCGAGGCGATAGATTGATGCGTGATACGCAAACAATCTTTTGCCTTATCACTTAAATTATCTGTGTCTGATAGAGCTGGCTCATCAGAGATTTTATCTATCAGGCGCCAGATTTTCTGTATGAAACGATAAGCGCCTTCCACACCTGATTCAGTCCATTCTAAATCTCTTTCAGGTGGTGAATCTGACAACATAAATAAACGAGCTGTATCAGCGCCATATTTTGTGATGATCAATTCAGGATCAACCACATTGCGCTTTGATTTACTCATCTTTTCAACACGGCCAGCTTGGATAGGCGCACCAGAGGTGGCATGAACCCAATTATCGCCGTCTTTTTTGACTTCCTCAGGGAATAGCCACGCACCATCTTGAGACTTATAGGATTGATGGCAGACCATACCTTGCGTTAACAAGCCAGAGAACGGTTCTGCTAGGTCGAGATAGCCCACTTGTGACAAGGCTCTTGTAAAGAATCTTGAATAAAGCAGATGAAGCACTGCATGCTCCACACCGCCAATATATTGATCAACAGGCATCCAATAAGACGCAGCGTCTTTTGAAAAGGCATTTTGTGATGTTGGGTCCGTGTAACGTAGGAAATACCATGAACTCTCAAAGAACGTATCAAACGTATCTGTTTCACGTGTTGCCTTGCCACCACATTTTGGACAGCTAGTCTGTTTCCATGTGGCATGATTGGCAAGCGGATTACCATTTTCACCAAACGTGACATCAGATGGCAATGTGACAGGCAAATCAGCATCTGGCACTGGGACAGCCCCACAATCATCACAATAAATAATCGGGATTGGGCATCCCCAATATCTTTGACGAGACACGCCCCAATCACGCAAACGATAGGTTGTCTTGGCTGTACCACAACCAAGCGCTTCTAGCGCCGCGATGGCTTTCACTTTACCATCTTCAACTGACAAGCCGTTCCAATCACCTGAATTAATCAGGCTACCAGGCCCTGTATAGGCTTCATTTCCAATAGTAAAGCTGCTCTCATCTTCATCTTTTGGCAGAACAACTGGTGTTACATTACAATTATATTTACGTGCGAAATCAAGGTCACGTTGGTCATGCGCAGGACATCCGAAAATGGCGCCAGTGCCATAATCCATCAATACGAAATTGGCGATATAAACAGGTAATGTTTCGCCATCTTTCAACGGATGCGCGACAGATAGGCCTGTTAAAAACCCTTTTTTCTCTGCCTTTTCAATCGCGGCTTCTGATGTGCCAAGTGCTGAACATTCAGCTAGGAAGGCCTCTGCTTCTGCATTATCCTTTGCAATGGCAAGCGCGATAGGATGATTTGGAGCCACGGCAACAAATGACGCGCCAAATAATGTATCAGGGCGTGTTGTAAAAATCTCAACTTCACCGAAATAAGGGTTTGCCTCTGCTGACCTGAAGACCAGACTTGCGCCAACAGATTTGCCGATCCAATTATGTTGCATCAAGCGCACACGATCAGGCCATCTATCCAATCCCTCAATCGCTTCTAGCAAGTCTGAGGCATAATCAGTGATTTTCAAAAACCATTGTGATAATTGCTTGCGCTCAACAGCCACACCAGAGCGCCAACCCTTACCATCAACAACCTGCTCATTCGCAAGCACTGTTTGTTCAACAGGATCCCAATTCACCCAAGATTCTTTGCGATAAGCAAGGCCAGCCTCTAGGAAATCCAAGAACATTTTTTGTTCATGTTTGTAATAATCAGGCGTGCAAGTCGCAATTTCTCTATCCCAATCATAAGATAGACCCATACGCTTTAGCTGATCACGCATAGCCGCGATATTTTCGATGGTCCAATCACCTGGATGGACACCTCTTTCCATCGCTGCATTCTCTGCTGGCAGGCCAAACGCATCCCAGCCCATCGGGTGAAGCACATTGAAACCACTTGATTTGCGGTAACGTGCGACCACATCACCAAGTGTATAATTGCGCACATGCCCCATATGAATGCGCCCCGAAGGGTATGGGAACATTTCCATCACATAATATTTTGGCTTGCTATCATCTCTATCAGATGAAAATGTACCTTCTTTATCCCAAATATCCTGCCATTTTTCTTCAAGCTGGCGCGGTGAAAACTCAGTCATATTGATACTCTATGAATGGAATGATGGTTTGATGTGATGATTGGATCGATTAATCATCAGATTCCAATGTTGACGAGGCTCTGATTTCTCTGGCTCTTGTCAAAATAAGCTCTTCGAGACGTGTACCCATCTCGATATCCTGACCAGCATCTACCCAGCTAACGCCATCATTACGCTGAACATAGACAATAACGCGAATAGCATCAGAGCGTAATTCGCGGTCAAGAACGAAAATCGCTAATTTGATACGCTCATCAGGACGTGATGGCAGTGAATACCATTCTGTTAAGATAGACCCGCCAAATGTATCAACATCTGCTAGCGGCACGAATGAGGCGATATCAAGTGAGGCACGCCATAACAACGCATTTACCGGCAAAGCCGCTGATTTGTTTGATGAAGGGCTACCAATATCAGATAATACAATGCCTTGTTCATCAGCACCTGTTAAGAAAGAGCCAGTATCACCTGTATCTTCATTTTTGACTGTATTTTCTGAAATATTTAAGCCTGAACAAGCAGAAAGCGCTGATAATAGAAGTATCAGAATGGTAATGCGTGTCATTTTCGTCTCCGAAAAGCAGATTAAAAAAAAGGGGCCGGAAGTCCGACCCCTTTCTTATACGATAACTTTCTAAAATTAGAAAGCAACCTTTAGGTATGCTGTTGTAGCTGTACC
>WTHW01000262.1 GCA_011526395.1 Alphaproteobacteria bacterium | reverse complement strand
TATCGCTTAAATTTTCTAAAAAATCCAGCGAAATAGCGTTTTTTAATGAAAATTGTCCTACTTTTGTGCGCCGAAGGGCACTGACATAGGCAACTGTGCCCAATCGAGCCCCTAAATCACGTGCTAGCGAGCGAATATAGGCACCTTTTCCACAATCAACTTCAAAGCGCGCAGAATCAGGTTTTGCATCAATCAAGCGCAAACCATCAATACGGATATCGCGCGCTTGTAACTCTGGCATCTCGCCTTCACCACGCGCTAGTGCATAGGCACGCTTGCCATCAATTTTTACAGCTGAATAAGCTGGTGGCACTTGGCTTATCACGCCTACAAACTCACCTAATACAGAATTGATATCTGCCTCAGAAGGCCTGATATCTGATGTGGCAATCACCTCGCCTTCTGCATCATCAGTGGCTGTTTGCTTGCCCCAAATCACTTCAAATTCGTATGATTTCTCTGCCCCCATCGCATAGGCTGTCGTCTTGGTCGCCTCACCAAGCGCGATAGGCAAAATGCCACTTGCTAGCGGGTCAAGTGTGCCACCATGCCCTGCTTTCATGCCATCAAATTTGCGTCTCACAATACCAACAGCAGCCGCTGATGACATGCCAATTGGTTTATCTAGGACGAACCAGCCATGATAAGATGGTGTTTGTTTTTTGGAAGATTTTTGCGGCATCACGCTACTTTGTCGCTAATGAGCATCATTTTCGTCATCATTATCGCTTGCCGCTGGCGGCAAATTCGCAATCAGAGATGACATTTTCTGCGCATTTTCAAAAGAATGGTCAGCAACAAATTTTAAGCGTGGCATACGACGCAAATGCACCTTTTGAGCAACATAGGTCTGCAAATCAGGTGCTATGATATTCAATATGGCGACCACCTCTGCCATATCAACACCGCCAAGAGGTGTTACATACACACGCGCATTCGACAAATCAGGGCTAACCGATACCTCAGAGACGGTGACAGAGATGCCTTCTAATTCAGGCACATACACATCACCGCGCATCAAAGCCTGCGATAGCATATGACGAATTTCTTCGCCGACACGAAGCTGTCGCTGGCTTGGCGCTTTTGATGGGGCTTTGGCTTTTCTACTCACCGGCTCACCGCTTTATTGTAACGATACACTTTTAATCAAGCGTACGTGCAATTTCCTTTAGCTCAAAACACTCAATCATATCGCCTTCTTGGATATCAGAGTAATTTTCGAACGCCATACCACATTCAAAGCCTTCACGAACTTCTTTGACTTCATCTTTGAAGCGTTTCAGTGTCTTCAGGCTACCTTCATGAATAACAACGTTATCACGAAGCAAACGCACCTTACAGCCACGCTTAATGATACCTTCAGTAACGAAACAACCAGCGATTTTGCCAACTTTCGAGACAGCAAAGACCTGACGAATTTCAGCATAGCCAATGAAGTCTTCTTGTGTATCTGGAGACAACAAGCCGCCCATCGCTGCTTTGACTTCATCAATAAGTTCATAAATGATTGAATGATAGCGGATTTCAACACCGTCACGCTTTGCAAGGTCACGTGCTTGCGGGATTGCGCGGACGTTAAAGCCAATAACAATCGCATTTGATGCCGCTGCCAGAGAGATATCTGATTCAGACAAAGCGCCAACACCGCCTGTTAAGAAACGAACCTTTACCTGCTCTGTGCCAAGATTTTCAAGCGCGACTTTAATCGCTTCAAGAGAGCCATGCACATCTGTCTTAATCACAACTGGCAATTCAGCAGCTTCACCAGCGGCAATCGCTGACAACATCTGCTCAACTGAACCACGTGCTGATACAACAGCTTCTTTATCTCTGATAACGCGCTTGCGATATTCAGCAATTTCACGCGCTCTTGCTTCTGTCTCAACAACTGTGAAGTTATCACCAGCCATTGGCGTACCGTTCAAGCCCAAAATCTCAACTGGCATGCCCGGTGTGGCTGTCTTTAGCTGCTCACCACGCTCATTCAAAAGCGCACGCACGCGGCCTGATTCAGCGCCGATGACAAAAATATCACCAACTGACAATGTGCCACGTTGTACAAGAACTGTTGCCACAGACCCTCTGCCACGCTCCACTTTTGCTTCAATAACAGAACCTTCAGCTTCACGGTTTGGATTGGCCTTCAGCTCAAGCAACTCAGCCTGCAACATGATAGCTTCTTCAAGCTTATCGAGACCCTCACTTGTATGAGCTGATACATTCACAGCTAGGATATCACCACCGAAATCTTCTGTGATGATTTCATGCTGAAGCAAGTCAGAACGTACCTTTGATGGGTCAGCGCCTGGCTTATCACATTTATTCACAGCAACGATAATCGGACATCCAGCTGCTTTTGCGTGGTTAATCGCTTCAATTGTTTGCTCTTTGACAGAGTCATCAGCCGCAACAACAAGCACAACAATATCAGTTGTATTGGCACCACGAAGACGCATTTCTGTGAAAGCGGCGTGGCCTGGTGTATCAATAAAGGTAATCACATTATCTTGTGCTGTCTTAATCTGATAGGCACCGATATGCTGTGTGATACCACCTGATTCACCTGCCGCGACATCTGTTTGACGGATGGCATCTAGCAAGCTTGTCTTACCATGGTCAACATGCCCCATGATCGTCACAACAGGAGGACGCGGAAGCTTTGATGTCTCATCATCTTCAACACCGCCCAAACCATCTTCAATATCAGAGTCAGAAACACGGCTTACCTTGTGGCCGAATTCAATCGTCACAAGTTCAGCAGTCTCAGCATCGATATTCTGTGTCACAGTTGCCATGATGCCAAGCTTCATAAGCTCTTTCACAACATCAGCGGCGCGCTCTGCCATACGGTTGGCAAGCTCTTGGACAGTGATGGTATCAGGGATAACAACATCACGCACCTGCTTCACAGCTGGCTGCTCTTCTCTCATACGCGCTTTTTCGCGTTGACGACGAACAGATGCAAGCGAGCGTTGACGACCGCCACCTTCACCATCTGATAAGGCCTGCGAGATTGTCATTTTGCCTGATTGACGGCGCGCAGGGCCTTCACGGCGCGCTGGCTGGCGACGATTATTATCTTGCTCTTCCACACGGCGGCGACCACCTGATGGGCGCGCTGGCGATGCATTATCAACAGGGCCTGCCATATCGGCTGGGCCTGCTGATTGTGATAATCTTGCTGATTGCTCTTCGGTTGCTTTGCGTCTTGCCGCATTTTCTTCTGCACGCTTGGCTTGTTCTGCTGCCTTTTGGCTTTGTGCTAATTTCTCAATTTCTTGTAGTTCAGCTAGCTCTGCCTGACGACGTGCTTCACGCGGGCTAAGAGGTGCCGCCTGTTCAACAGGTGCCTCTTCCACTGCTGGTGTTTGTTCAACAGCGTCTTCAATAACATCTTGTGGTGCCGTTGCCTCATCTTCAGGTTTTGCCAGACCTTGCTGCAAAACCTGCATACGCTTCGCGCGTTCAGCGGCTGTTAGCTTATCATCTGCATCAACTGGCGCTGAGATGGGCGCTTCTGTCTTTGGCGCCGCGGCTGGCGCTGCTTTTGGCGCTGCCTTTGCCGCATTTCGAGATGGCGGTAATGGGACACGTTTGCGACGAACTTCTACTTGAACTGTCTTGGCACGACCTGATGACCCACCACGCAAAGCGTTTGGATCAACATTACCACCAAGTGATAATGTGCCGCTCCCTGACAAACTCAAGGTTTTTGATTTTTTTGTATCGTCGCTCATACCCAGTCCTTTCTCGGCTGGCCCAGCACAAATTTTGCTGGCATTTTGCTTTGTTTGATGAATACCAATCAAAGCCCTGTTTATTTTATCTCATCAACCAATCATCTCGCCAATCAATCATGACCAGAGGCCTTGCTAGACGTCTATTCAGACAACAAGCTAGACGATTGTGTAATACACCTGTCTGCGCCTTCCTGACAACCCAAAGGCGGCAGAAAAGCGGCAAAACGGGCAATATCAGCTTGTAATTGCACCGTTAGGCCACCATTTTTGCTATTTTCATCAGGAAGCACGCCAATATAAGCTAAAGAGTCTCGTCCAAATGCACTGCCAAGCAATGTGGCATCAAACCCCTCATGCACCCATTGAGGCATCAAACGATTTTTATGTGCCTTTGCCTCTCTTATCGACGCATCATCCGCGATAATCATACCGTCCATCATATCATAGGTCGCTAATTTGCCACCACCGCCAATCGCAAGACCAGCGCGCCTTGCAAGGGCAAGTGTTTGCACAAAACGCATGCGCAATAACTTTTGCAACTGTTCATATAAAACAGCAAAAGCAACAGGTTTGGTATCGATATGACGACCAAATAGACCCTTATCACAGGCCCGCTCTATCATATCTGGCTGGCATGATACCCAGCATCCACGGCCAGGTAGCTTGCGTGCCAGATCAGGCACAAGCGCCCCATCTGGCCCACACACAAAGCGGATCAGCTCTTCAGCTGGTTTGATTTCTCCTGAGGCTATACACCGACGCTCTACCATCTGTGTAACCTCTCATTTCAAAGACCGCTTTTGCGTCATGATATCAGCTCACTTCTTATTCAGTGTCGCCTTGCGCATCATCTGCTACTTCTGATGCATCTTCATCAGCAAACCAATGCGCTCTTGCGGCCATAATGATATCACCAGCGACGGTTTCATCATCAATGCCCTCATCTTTCAAGAAGCCAACAAGCTCCTCTGAATCAAGCTCTGCTAAATCATCACGTGTCAAAATACCATTATTAGCCAATTGTAGGATCATCGCCATTGATAGATATTCAAATGACATCAAATCATCAGCGACTTTCAACTTAGCCAACTCACCTTCAATGCGTGATGCTTCTGCTTCAACAAATTCGATTGAACGATTGATCAATTCAGCTGCGATATTTTCATCAAAGCCTTGAATTTGCGCTAATTCATCAACTGGTGTTTCTGCAATATCTTCAACAGATGCAAACCCTTCAGCAACAAGCAAATGTGCGATCACATCATCAATGTTCAAAGCTTCCATAAAGCGTGTTGAACGATTCTTAAATTCTTCCTGACGACGCTCTGATTCATCAGCTTCTGTCAGAATATCGATATACCAGCCAGTGAGCTGAGAGGCGAGGCGCACATTCTGGCCACGTCTGCCAATAGCAAGTGATAATTGATCATCTGGCACAACCACTTCCATGCGGCCTGCAATTTCATCCATCACAACTTTGGCAACTTCAGCAGGTGCAAGTGCATTCACAACAAATGCCACTGGATCTTCTTCATAAGGGATGATCTCTACTTTTTCACCTTGCAACTCTGTGACAACAGCTTGCACACGGCTACCACGTAAACCTACACAAGCACCGACCGGGTCGATAGATGGGTCACGTGATAAAACAGAGATTTTTGCGCGGCTACCTGGCTCTCTTGCCACTGCCTTAATCTCGATTATGCCATCATAAATTTCTGGCACTTCTTGGGTAAATAATTTTGCCATAAATTCATTGGCGCCACGAGATAGGAAAATCTGTGGTCCGCGCACTTCACGGCGTACATCTTGAATATAAGCTCTGATACGATCGCCTTGCTTTAACATTTCGCGCGGGATCATTTCCTCGCGGCGAATAACAGCTTCTGCTCTGCCCAAATCAACAGTTGTTGAATAGCTTTCAGCACGTTTCACCGTACCAACGACGATCTCCCCAACACGGTTTTCATATTCACCGAATTGGCGCTCTCTTTCAGCTTCGCGTACCTTTTGGCTAATAACTTGCTTTGCTGTTTGCGCTGCAATTCTGCCAAATTCGATTGGCGGCAAAGGCTGGCGATGAAACTCACCAATCGCAAGATCATATTTTGCGCCTTCTGCCACAGACATCTGTGTGGCTTCATCTTCGACAATTTCAACCACTTCTGTCCAGCGCTCTAGCGTGATTGAACCTTGCTTGCGGTCAATCATGGCACGGATATCACGGTCTTGGCCATATTTTGAGCGACCAGCCTTTTGAATGGCTTCTTCCATTGCCATAATCACTTCTTCACGGTCGATTGATTTCTCACGTGCGACCACATCAGCGATTTGAATGAGCTCTAAGCCTGGGATTGATGATGTATCCATAACGAAATACCTTTTTACACTTCGCGGGTTATTGGTTTTTAGGCACCGCTGTTATAGGCGGTGCTTTTTTGTCTGGGTTTTCAAAATATTCGGTTGGGTCAATTTTTGCGCTATCAATTTCATCTATGGCAAAAACTAACTGACCAAAACTCGTCTCTAATACAATATGACCATCTTCATTTCGGCCTGTCAGGCGGCCTTTGATTCTTTTGCGGCCGTCTTGCATTTGTTTCAAATGCACCTTTACAAGGTCACCTGCAAAGCGGTCATAATGATCAACTCTCATCAATGGGCGATCAATACCAGGAGAGCTTACCTCAAGATTATAGGCATCTTTAATTGGGTCCTCAACATCCAGCAATGCGGCCACATATTTGCTAATTTTTTGACAATCTTGGACTGTCATTTCCCTGTCAATCAGAGGCTCAGCCATGATTTGCAATTGGTTGCGACCACCGCCCGGCGCACCTGAATATAGAACACGAACAAGATCATATCCCATCTCATTCAATGCTGGTTCTATCATCTCAGAAATCAGGGTGTTTGTGCCTGCCATCTGGTACCTTCTTGTTTAACCATTGCGCCATTTCTGACATAAAAAAAGGCGGACTTTTTAAAAAGCCCACCGCGTCATTTTCGGATTTGTTTAAGATATACACTAACTTGCCGTGATAATGCAACCTTTTGTTCATTTTGCGCAGTTAAACGCCGCAAAGCACCTTGGCAAGGCAGTCGTTTATTTTCGAATAAACTCAAACCAACTAGATGGCCTGCCTTCTTCAACACCTTTTGCCATATAGCGTGTCTCTGGCCAATCTTGGGGCCTTACCCGCCAATCATCTGCACAATTTGCTTGCCAGATGAATCTATCATCTGCCATGGCCTCTGCCAAAAGCCATGTTTTTGCAATTGGATGGTCTGACGCCATGCGCAGCTTTCCACCCTTTCGGATCAAGCGCGCGAGCCTGTCACGCATTGATTGTTGCAAAATGCGCCTGCCAGCATGGCGTTTTTTTGGCCACGGATCTGGGAACATGATATAGGCGCCAGCCAGACAGCCAGATGGCAAATCATCTAGGATAAGACGCACATCATCTGGCCAAATTCTTATATTGGAAAGCTCTTCTTCTTCAATATGCCGCAATAAACTTGCCACACCATTTATGAAGGGCTCTGCGCCAATAAAACCACTATCAGGTGCTTGAGCGGCAATTTGTGATAGATGCTCTCCGCCGCCAAAACCGATTTCAAGATAAATATCTTTTGGCGCATGTGCGAAAAGCCCATCAAGACTTTCTAGCCCTTGTGGCACAGCGATTTCAGGGAGCGCATTATCAAAAAGCGCACGCATTTGGGGACGCAAAGGGCGACCTTTGCGCCTGCCGTAAAATGGCAATTCTCCTTTTGGGCCTTTGCTATTATTGCCCAGCTTTTGGCCTATTGGAGATATCTCACTCATCACTTGAAGTTAAGATAATTTAGATGCGATATCTGTCGCTTCCCAAGAGAAGGTGCCTGCACCTGCTTCGCCAGCTTTACGGCCAAAATGACCATAAGCAGACGTCGAAGCATAAATTGGCTTATTCAAGCCAAGATGTGTGCGGATACCCTTTGGGGTTAGGTCGACAAGCGCGCGCAACTGATCTTGCAAGCTTGCATCATTGCCATTACCTGTGCCATGCGTATTTACATAAACTGAAACAGGCTCTGCAACACCAATAGCATAGGCAAGCTGTATCGTGCATTTATCAGCTAAACCAGATGCCACAACATTCTTTGCCAAATAGCGCGCAGCATAGGCAGCTGAACGGTCAACCTTGGTTGGATCTTTACCAGAGAACGCGCCGCCACCATGAGGAGCTGCACCGCCATATGTATCCACAATGATTTTACGACCTGTTAGGCCAGCATCACCATCAGGGCCACCAATTTCAAATTTACCAGTCGGGTTAATCAGCAAATCATCAGTAGACACCATCCAACCTTCAGGCAACACATCTGCAATGACAGGTGTGATTAGCTTACGAATATCATCTTGCGATGCGCCAACGGCATGCTGTGTTGATACAACGATTTTATCGATCCCTTGAATCACACCATTTTCATCATAGATGGCAGTCAGCTGTGATTTTGCATCAGGTCCTAAAATACTATCTGCATCTGCTTTGCGCATCTTGGCAAGCTCAAGAAGAATTTGATGCGAATAATGGATAGGCGCTGGCATTAACTCATCAGTCTCACGACATGCATACCCAAACATTAAACCTTGGTCGCCTGCACCTTCAGCCTTGTCAGCGCTTTCATCAACACCTTGCGCAATATGAACAGACTGTTCATGCAGATAGTTATGAAATTCAAAATGAGCGTGATGGAATTTATCTTGCTCATACCCAATATCCTTAACAGCCGCACGAACAGCAGGCTCAATCTTGGCCATGATTGTGTCAATTTCCGGCGCACGAACTTCACCAGCCAACACAATACGATTTGTAGTTGCTAAGGTTTCACACCCCACTCGAGCTTGGTCATAATGCGACAAAAATAAATCAAGAACTGTGTCAGATATTCTGTCACAAACTTTGTCTGGATGCCCTTCAGACACAGATTCAGATGTGAAAAGGTAGCTCATACCCTCGCTCCTCAAATGGTAAAATTCTGCAATATTACTGCCGCTTTTGCCCAACGCGGTCAAGCACTAAGGCAAAAACTAATAAAGATAGCAACAATAAGGCAGCTGGCAGAGCGCCAAATCGTGCGAAAATGGTAGCAGGCAAGGCATATGGTAATTTCGCGTCAATCACACCAACAGTACCAAGCGGCAAATATTCTATCATAGTCCCTTTTGCATCAAACAAAGCTGATATGCCTGTATTGGCTACCCGCGCCAATGGCAAGCCATAGCTGATGGCTGTCATACGTGTTTGCGCTAAATGCTGATAGGGGCCAGAGGTATGGCCAAACCACGCATCATTTGTGATATTGACAAGTAAGTCAGGCCTTTGTGTGGCACGCCCTGTCAGAGCCGGAAAAATAGCTTCATAACATATTAATGGCAGAACCAGCCCAATATCAGGCACAGTGATTGGCGATACAAACGATCCTGCCTGAAAATCTACGGGACCTGCTATGGCATCAATAAAGGGAATAAAACGCCAAGGCACATATTCACCAAATGGCACAAGGTGCGTTTTATCATAAAAGGCTTTTGTCCCATCTACTCTGAAAACCAAGGCAGAATTATAAATCTTGTTCACGCCATTTGTTCGCAAAACACCTGTCAGCCATTGCCCACTGCCACCTGATTGTTGATGGAATTCTGCTATCTGATCTGCCATATCAGCCACAAGGTCTTTGTTCCTTACATAGTTGCCTGCAATGGCAGCCTCAGGCCAAATGACAAAATCAATTGGCTGATCAGATGGTGATTTTGACAGTGAGAGCATTTTCGCCAAATGCTGGGCTCTTTTATCAGCCTGCCATTTTTCAGCTTGCTCAATAGCAGGCTGAACAAGGCGGATAGTGGATGGCTTATCTGATGAGGCAATAGGCATTTGGCGGCTATGAAAATAGGACATACCAATCATCATGACAGCTAGTGCTGAGCATATCCCCATCAGCCAACGCCTGCTAGCAACAGATAGCGCCATCCATAAAGGCATAATGCCTGCACAGATAAAGGCTAGAATATTCAACCCTGTTTGACCCATAAAAGACGCAAGATAGGCGCTAGGTGCGCTAAACAGAAAAATGAGACCAGGCGCATTCCATGGAAACCCTGTAGCAAAAAACTCGCGCGCCCATTCTGCAAACCCAAGCGCAACAAGAATAAATAAAATGCGCGCAGATAGGCTTTTACCGAGCCCGTAGCCAAGACTGCCAAACACAGACCAAAATAATGACACAATGACAGGGATGCCAAAAAAGGCAAAAGGAAGCAGGAACCAATAATCTGCATCACCAATGAGTAGGGAATGACCAATCCAATATAAGGATGTCAGGAACCAGCCATAAGCACCAAGCGATATATGTATCAACGCACCGCGCCAATGCGAGGCGCTCGCTGCTTGGTAAATGACAAATCCCATCAGCAAAAATGCTGGCGTAACATAAAAAGGCGGCAATGATAAACTGGCTAACGCGCCTGCCAGAAAACTACTTATAAAAGGGTGGCTTGCAATGGCTTTACGGAACTTTTGATAAGCCATTGGCATATCCTTTGTTGGCAGCTTGCTCAATTATCCAAAGCAACGGATGATATACCACCATTGATTGACGTCAGCCCACAGATGCGCACTTTTCGAATTTGACGTGGATCAGCATCTAAAATTTCAAATTCTATCCCTGAGGGATGGGTGATGACCTCACCTCGATTTGGTACTTGGCCTGCAATTGATAAAACAAGCCCGCCAACTGTCTCAATTTCATCATCATTTTCATCATCTAATAAGGGGCCTGTGATGATTTCAAGAGCGCCAATCTCAAGGCGCGCTTCTGCTACGGCTGTGCCATCATCAAATAATTGGAATTGAGGCAATATTGTCTCATCATGCTCATCTTCAATTTCGCCGACAATCTCTTCAACCAAATCTTCGATTGTGATCAGCCCATCAACACCACCAAACTCATCTACCACAAGAGCGAGGTGCTGACGCTTAAGACGCATTTCATGAAGCAAATCAAGCAGTCTTATACTAGGAGACACGAATAGCACAGGTCGCAATAACGGCTTCAAATCAAAATCTTTATCTGCCTGAACATCGCCATTGGCAAGGCGTTCCATCAAATCCTTCATATGAAGGAAACCAACAACCTTATCCATAGAGCCGTTAAAAGCAGGCACACGGCTATGTTGCGAAGAGACGATTTTATGAAAATTCTTATGAGGGTCATCACTGAGATCAATAGCGCTAATATCAGCACGTGGCACCATCACATCTTCAGCTGTAATATCACGCAAACCGAGCATATTTTGCAGCAAGGCCGTTTCGTGATTGTCGAACGATTCTGTTTCTTTCAACGAGGTTTCAATCAAATCAGTCAGCTCTTCTCTATCAGAGACTGATTTGGAAAAAAATGGGAATAATTTTGAGAGTATCTTCATGATTTATGCAAGCTCACCAAGATAAGGGTTTTCAACCCCAATAACACTCAAAGCTGCAATTTCTAGCGCTTCCATCTCTTCGCCATCTTCTTCATCCTCATGGTCGAACCCAATCAGATGCAGCAATCCGTGAATAATAAGATGACGCATATGAGCGCTGATGGTGATGCCCATCTGGGATGCTTCTTCAGCCATCGTCTCAAACCCAAAGGCTAAATCGCCGATACGCATCATGCCATTATCAGATATCTCATCATCAGGAAAAGAGAGAACGTTCGTTGCCTTATCCTTATCACGGAATTGGCTGTTTAATTGCTGCATTTCACTATCATCAGTCCAGCGCAAACAAGCGGCGAAAGATGGCTCTTCGATAAGCTCATGAACAAATAAGACAAGTTGTGCAACATCTTGCTTTAGCGCATCATCAATATGTGCCTGCCATCTGGCATCAGCGATAATCAGCTCAAGCTGATTGCCCTTCGGATATTCCCATAAATGATCCGTTGGCAAACTATCTGGCTCTGGGGCCGTTTCAGCGTCTTCAAGCACCTTTGTGCTAGATGATGTTGTCACATTTGTTTGAGTCATTACTATTTTATGCCTATCGCTTGTCTTATCACTATGATGGCGATTTATGATATTTGTCTAGTGCTGTTTTTTATGATTTGGACTCATAAGCTTTTAATATGCGCGCAACCACAGGGTGGCGCACAACATCCTCGCCTGTTAATTCGCTCATACCAACACCTTTAACGCCGCGCAATTTGCTAACCGCATCTGCTAGGCCAGATTGCTGGCCAGATGGCAAATCAACTTGTGACATATCACCTGTTATCACCATACGTGAATCTTGACCTAATCTTGTCAAAACCATTTTCATTTGCACGGGCGTGGTATTTTGCGCTTCATCAATAATGACAAATGCATTTGTTAATGTACGTCCCCGCATAAATGCCAGCGGCGCAATTTCAATCTCGCCAGAGGCAAGCATTTTTTCCACCTTATCAGATGGCATCATATCATAAAGCGCGTCATATAAAGGGCGCAAATAGGGATCAACCTTTTCCTTCATATCACCTGGCAAGAAACCCAATCTCTCACCAGCTTCAACTGCAGGGCGAGACAAAACAAGGCGCTCTACCGTGCGCTTTTTCAGCGCATCAACAGCCATTGCCACAGCCATATAAGTTTTACCTGTACCAGCTGGCCCAAGGCCAAAAACAACTTCATTATTGATCAATGTTTGAAAGTAAGATTTTTGATTGGCAGTACGCGCAACAATCTTCTTCTTCCATGTAACAGCCATAGGGCCTGAATCTGTGTCATTGGCACTCTCAGCTGTACCAAATTCAGCCTGACGCATCATATCTGCGATGAAGTTTGTTACCATCGCTTCATCAGCAACGTCACTTTTGGCTAATTTTTTATGCAATAATTGTATGGCTTTAGCTGCCTGCGCTGTGGCCTCTTTTGACCCAATTAGCGTTATCTCATTACCAAAGCTATCAGCTTTAATATTCAGGATTTGCTCTAATTTGGCCAAAGTCTGATTATGCTGACCACAAATCAGCGTGAAGAGTGAGGCATCTTCAAATGCGAGAACGAGTCTCTTATCTTGCATTTTAGAAGATGACATCTCTTTATTTTGCGCTTTTGCCAATGTTGTCTGATCCTTATTCTGCTGCTTTTAAGATATCTGCGGCAAGAGAGTTTTGCCTGCCTTCTGTGATTTTCATAGAGACGATATCACCGATTTGGTTATCATCTGCTTCGAAATAGACTGATTGCATAAATGGTGAGCGACCTGTCATTTGACCATCTCGTCCTCCTTGGCGTTCGACCAAGACTGACATGGTTTGACCTTCGCACGATTTGTTAAATGCCATTTGCTGTGCATCTAATAATTGCTGAAGCGCTGCTAGTCTTTCTGACTTCACACCCTCATCAACCTGATTGCCAGAATTTGCCGCAGGCGTGCCAGGGCGTTCTGAATATTTGAAACTGTAAGCAGAGGCATATTTCACCTCATCAACAAGACGCAATGTATCTGCAAAATCTTGGTCAGTTTCACCAGGGAATCCGACAATAAAATCACCTGATAGCGCAAGGTGAGGGACCACATCACGAAGACGGCTGATAATCCGCTTATAATCATCTGCTGTATGGCGTCTATTCATCGCATCAAGCACATGGTCAGACCCTGCTTGGACTGGCAAATGCAAATAAGGCATCAAAGCTGGAATATCACGATGCGCGAATATTAATTCATCATCCATATCAAGCGGATGTGACGTTGTGTATCGCAATCTTGCAAGCCCATCTAACTCTGCTAATTCTTGAAGCAAACGGCCAAGACCCCAAATCTTTCCATTTAGTCCCTCGCCATGATAAGCATTCACATTTTGACCAAGAAGTGTGATCTCTCTTGTGCCGTTCGCGATTAGCTTTTTGGCTTCATCAATGACTTGTGATGCTGGGCGCGAAAATTCAGCGCCTCTTGTATATGGCACCACACAAAATGCACAAAATTTGTCACACCCCTCTTGCACTGACAAAAAGGCAGCTGGCCCACGATGAGCCACTTCCTCTGGCAGGAAGTCAAATTTCACTTCTTCAGGCATGTCAGTATCAATGACATTATTGCGCGCATTTGGGTCAAGCTTGGCGATCAATTCAGGCA
>WTHW01000194.1 GCA_011526395.1 Alphaproteobacteria bacterium | reverse complement strand
CAAAACCCCATTCTCTAACTGTTGCCTGCACACCAAGTCCTGGATTTAATATCCATTTCCAGGCTGTTCCGGTAACGATGAGCGATAAGGCCATAGGGTACAGATAGATTGTGCGAATAAAACCCTCAGTTCTGATTTTTTGATCAAGTAAGATGGCAAGCAATAAGCCAAGAAGCATGGCTATGACGATAAATAAACCGCCAAAAATAAACATATTATCAAAAGCGGTGTCCCACCTAGGAGACGCAAACAACCTCTCATATTGAATTGTGCCAACGAGATCATATTTTGGTAGTAGCTTGGATTTGGTGAATGAGACCCAAGCAGTCCACCCAATGAAGCCATAAACAAAAACTAAAACAACAGCAAAAGAAGGGGCAAGCACCACCTTTGGCATATGTTTTTCAAACCAACTAATCATAAAGAAATACCTTTATAAAAATGTGCACCCATCCAGTAATGGGACGGATGCACCACAATCGCTACTATAGGCTATTAGCAACTGCATTTGCCAACATTTCGACAGCATCTGCTGAAGACATGTCAGAGTTGAAATGCGCTGTTACAACATCAGTGATCGCACCTGCTTGTGCGCCACGTAATGCCATTCCATGGGCATAAGATGGCAATAGTGAACCACCATAGTTACTCGCTGCCATATCCTGTGCTGATGTATGAGCACAAGGATCGAAATCATCTAGTGCCACATCGGTACGTGCCGGAATTGAGCCTTTATTTAGGTTGAAAGTCTTTTGGAAATTCTGACCAACAATCAATTCAGCCAACAGCGCTTGACCAGCTTGCTTATCGGCACCATCAACGGCAAACATTGCGAAGCTATCTACGTTATATAAAAAGCCTTCGCCTGGTGTTGATGCGCATAAGAAATCGATGCCTGGACGCTTACCAGCCGCCAAAAATTCACCTTTTGCCCAGTCACCCATGATTTGGAACGCAGCTTCGCCATTCATAACCATAGATGTGGCAAGGTTCCAATCACGGCCTGAGAAATCTGCATCCACGTAACCACGCATTTTGCGCATTTGATCAAATACAGCCACCATCGTGTCTGACTTCAGTGTTGCCATATCCAATTCGACAAATGCCTTTTGGAAAAATTCTGGACCACCAATGCCTAAGGCCACCGCCTCAAATACGGTGGCATCCTGCCAAGCTTGGCCACCATGCGCTAAAGGTGTAATTCCAGCCGCTGCAAGCTTTTCAGCCGCCGCATTGAATTCATCCCATGTTGCCGGCATCGAGATGCCATTTTTTGCTAGCACATCAGCATTTGCCCAAATCCAATCAATTCTGTGTACGTTCACTGGTGCAGCACACCATGAGCCTTCACATTTCATGTGACCAGCAATATTTGCTGGCAGGACCTCTTCCCAGCCATTTGCTTCTGCAACAGATGAGATGTCTGCAAGCACTCCCTCTTCATACCATTCCTGGATAGATGGACCTTTCAGTTGAACCGCTGTTGGCGCATTTCCTGAAAGTACGCGTGCACGCAATGCTGTCATAGCGGCATCACCGCCACCACCAGCGACTGGCATATCTGTCCATGTGCCACCACGAGACGCGAACTCTTCTTGCAAAACTGCAACTGATTTGGCTTCACCCCCTGAAGTCCACCAATGAAGAACTTCAGCCTGCGGCTCAGCTTTCGCAGATTGTGCTGCCACTATTGTAAATGCAGCTGTTGCTGCGATTGTCATAAAATGTTTCATCGAAACCTCCCAATAGAAACTTTTCTAATCGTTTCATCATTGGGCACTCAATTACTGAATCCAATTAAAAAATAACGGTCAATCAAAGCACTCAGCATTTAAACTGCTTAAATATTACCATTTGTTACTTTTTATCGTATTATTTGAAGATGGCAGCTATGTAACAATTTTAAATAAGACACTAATAACCTATGAGCATTTCTAAATTATTGATTGTTGATGATGATACAGAAATGCGCCAAATGATGGCGTCTTTTCTGCAGAATAGCGGGTTTATCGTTTATCAAGGAGCTAGCCTTGCTGAGTTGAATCAGCATTTAAACGAAACGAAAATCGACCTTTTATTGCTCGATGTGATGTTGGAATATGAATCTGGGATTGACATTTGTCAAAAGGTTAGAACAGAACATAATTTGCCGATCATTATGGTTTCCGCGCTGTCATCTGATCATGATCGTATGACAGGCTACTCGGCTGGGGCAGATGACTATATTGCCAAACCATTTAATAAGCAGTTGCTGTTAGCGCGTGTTAATGCGGTGTTAAGACGGGTTCAACGAAGCTCATCCTTACAATACCGACGCGACACAGCAACTTATCAATTTGCTGGTTGGACATATGCGAGTCAGACTGGTGAAGTATTTAACCCTAATGGGGTTTTGGTCGCATTATCGCAGCGAGAACTTCGGCTATTGCAAGTGCTCCTTGCCAATCCGCATATTGCTCTTTCTCGTGAAGAAATCACAGACGCAATGGAAAAAAATGACGAAACTAAACGAACGGTAGGTCACGTTGGCAAAGCTCTTGATGTGTTAATCGGAAGGATTAGACATAAAATTGAGGCAGAACCAAAGAATCCAAAGCTTATCTTAACAGTGAGAAATGTGGGATATAAATTGGGAGCGTCTGTGAACAAAGTAGACAATGTTTAAAAATTTAGAAATTAGCTTAAAGACGCTTATTAATATCTGGTTAACGCTTGCATTACTAGCTGGTGTGCTCAGCTCTTACATATGGATGGATTCTAACAAAAGATGGCAAGCACACCTTCAAAAAGGGTTTAATGTTGGCATTTCCATTCATGATTACTTGCAAGGCCATGACGTCCTCCCAACAGAAATCACTACGATCCAACTCTCGCCAAATGAAAGCCGATTAGCAGATGCAGCGCTTTGGCAGAAATTATCTTTGGTAGACGCGTCAGATAAAATTTCAAACTACGTTCTAGATGATAATATTCGTGAAAATATGTCTTACAAGACAATCCGGGTGACGATTTTATCAAAAGAAATAGCGTATGAAAAAGATGAGGTGTCTCTCAATGAACGCATACCAAATTCACACAAATTAGCTGAGATCACGCAATTACTGACACGATATTGCTCTCAAAATACTCTCTTGATAAAGTTTGATAATGAGTTGTGGCGTTCATTTGATGGCAACGCCATGTGGGGTTGCGCCGCACAACCATCTGATTTCCGATTAGCTTCACTGATATTTTTAGGCGTGGCTATTGGCTCCTTGATAACCATGGCTTCTATCACAACCTCAAAATTTACTCAATTCTCAGAAAAAATCAAAAATCGGTTTCGTAAAAAAGATGCATTCCTCTTTGAGGTCAAAGGCACCAAAGAGTTAAGAGACCTCTCAAAAGCTCTAAATATAAATATAGAGAAGGAGCGCGCTTCACTTGCTAAACGTTCAATGTTTTTGTCGGGTGTCAGCCATGATTTAGGCACGCCAGCCACAAGACTTCTTTTACGCTCAGAGGAAATCGATGATGCAGAGCTAAGAGAAAAATTTGAAAAAGATATCGTCAAAATGACCGATATGATTCAATCTGTACTATCCTATACACAATCAGAAATAGTTGACGACATTCACCGTCCGTTATCTCTTGTGGCATTGGTGCGAACCGTTGTTGATGATTTTGCTGACATGGATAAGCCAGTATCTTTTACGGAACCCAAAATATCGACCACAACTGTTCACAACATCTTTCAAGGTAAAAATAGCATCCAAAAGTCAAGGAGCTTTATTCCTCTGGATAATTTTGTGGTAAGAGGTGACTCTATAGCCCTGCAACGAGCGATCTCAAACCTAATCGATAATGCATTAAAATATGGCAGGCGAGCGATTGTGAGCATTTCAGGTAATGAGACTTATGCTGAAGTTTCTGTTCTTGATAACGGGCAGGATGTGTCTGTGCAGGATCTTGAGAAATTGACACAGCCATTTCAACGAGGCACTAACGCATCCTATACGCTTGGCAGTGGCATTGGGCTTGCAGTGGTTCATAATATTGCTGAGCAGCATGGAGGCAGTCTAACTTTTGCAAGAACCGAACAGGGCATGACAGCGACGATGACAATCTTACGCACTTAGCC
>WTHW01000073.1 GCA_011526395.1 Alphaproteobacteria bacterium | reverse complement strand
TCGCAGATTATGCAGGCTCTGTCACAGCACGCATCGGTGATAATAGCGTGATTGACAATATCACCTCTTTGAATGTGAATGCTACAATTGACAGTGGGACGAATAAGAGCATTACCCTGCCAGACGGCTCTACTTTAGTTGTGGGAGCAGTAGATTCTACAGTAATTGGGGCTTCGGTTGGTGCCTTAGGGTTAAATGCTTCAATAGCCAGTGTTAACCTGACAGAAAATGCAACAGCGCGAATTGGCGACAATGTATCGATATCGACGGCTTCAGACACCGGAACTGTAACGGTTGAAAGTGACCGAGATATTAACGCAGAGGTCAATGTACTCGGTGTTGCCGCTGGTGTTTTAGCAGCAGGTGTTTCCTATAATGGCGTTCAGGTTAATGGTGACTCGATCGCTCAAATTGTGTCAAATTCAAACATTGGAACAAATACGAGTCGCGTTGGAGCAGTGACAATTAGAGCCCGCAACGGATCTACTCAAGAGGCAAGGGCTGTATCAGCTGGGGCAGCATTCGGAGGGGCAGTCGTCGGCGCCTTTGTAGATTTGGATGATACAGGTTCAACGAGATCAGAAGTTGGTCAAAACACCAACATATATAGTAATGCTAGAGTTACGATGTCAGCAGAGGATGTTGGTAAAAACGAAGCTGATGCTGTCGGTGTAGCAATTGCAGGCGGTGTAGGCCTATCGATTATTTCGTCGGACGTTGATTTAGACCGAGATACAACTGTTTCTATTGGTGACAACGCGACAGTGATTGGCAATGGTTTGACTTTGACATCTACTATTGGCAGCTCCAACATGGCACATCGGCAAGTAACGTCGGACACTATTGGCGCATCTGGTGGTTTGTTAGTTGGTGCCACAGGGTCAAAAAACCATATAAACAACCAATCTGACGCAAATATTGTTGTTGGCTCCAATGCAACAATCGGTGCGAACCGTTATGTTAGTGGTGAAGAGCAAACAGCTGATAATTCCTCGATAATTGCTTATGACTATGCTCGAAGCTATGCTGATGGAAACGCCTTTGCCTTAGGCGCAGCTGCCTTAGGTGCTCACTCCGTTGTAAACCGGCAGCGTGGTGGTTCTCTTGTACAATTTGATGCCGGCTCTTCAATGGACGTTATGGGTAACATTGAAGTTAAGGCGGCTGGTCAGCGGCGCGCACAAGCTGAATTAATGTCTGGGGTAGGCGGAGCGATAGCAGCTAATGGCGGTGAAGCAAAGGTAAATCATGTAACAACAAATAAGGTTCTTTTTGCCGATGCATCGTCAGCGGCTGACCGCGCCCGGGCAGCAGTCACAGGTAAATTGACACTGAAAGCGGTAGGCGGAGATAACATCGATTCAAAGATTGATGCGTCTGCCATTGCATTGGCTGGTATTACGGGCGGACTTGCAGAAACAGTAGGCACATCGAATGCCATTGTTCTCATAGGTAACTATGCTGAGCTGGACGTTCATAATCTTGATATTGATGTTGGAAACACATTTTCAAAAACAGGTATCAGCGGAGACCATTTCCGATTTGATGGCGGGGGCGGCCTAAATGTCACCCTAGGGTATGCAGAGGCGTATCATAATATTCGTTCTAAAGTTCAGTTTGGGCGTTATTCTGATGTATTCGTTGTTGGTACAAACGCAAATCAAGGCCACGCTCTTGTGAGAGCTGGCTCTAATCCTACTGTTAGAACATCAGCAAAAGTTTCTACCGGTGGAGCAGTGTCAATTCCAAGGTCGTTAGCGAAAGTTGTCGCTGACTCAGAGACTGGAATTTTCTTCGAGCAGGACTCACTCCTTGCTACCCAGCGTGGTGATATAGACCTTCGTACAACAACAAGCGCAGATATAGACGCTCATTCAAAAACGTCTGTTTGGGGCTTGGCTGGTGTGGGAGCTTCAGCACAGTCAAGAGCGACACTGACTTCTGACGAGGATATTCACCTCGATGACAGGTCTACCGTGAGAGCAAATGGCTATCTTCGCGGATACGCCGGGTATTATTCAATTCCTAATAATTTAGATGTGTTGGCAAAAGCAGACATATACAACAATACTCTAATTGCTGTGAATTCTGGTGAAAAAGCAGAAGCGAAATTATATCATGATGTCGATATAACAGTAGATAACGATGCGAAGATGCAGTCAGCTCGCCACATGACATTGCGTGCAACTAAAGGCAATCGCAATGTTAAGGGCGATGGTTACGCAAAATGGCTAATTTTCATCTTATTTGGCGTGATTCCTGTAGATAAAGACTTTGGTTCAGCAGTGAATTCTGCGTCAGCTAATGTAACCATAGATGGGAAACTGGAAACCGGTGTATTCAATGAACAATTTGTAGGCTTTGGCACAGATTTTGGTACATTTAAGGCCTATGATAATGGCTCGGTAGGCCGTCAGAATTTGGTTTATGATCCTGCTAATGATAGCTGGACAAAATATGATCTTGATAATACGTCGCTTGGTGTTGTTAATGTTGCTAACGGCAGCTGGAGTGATGATGCAACAGTGACTGTTAAATCAAGTGATTCTGTTACTTGGACTTATGAGACAAATCAGAATCTCGCTAATGATATTGACGATGAAATTGCGCGTCTAAATGAATTTAAAGCGGCTTCAGCGCCAGATAACATATCGCAAGGCCTGATTAATAGGCGCTCAGATTTGCAAACCACCAAAAATAATATGTCGCCAACGGACGCACCAAATGTTTCCTACAGCCAAGCTTTGGCAGACATGCAGGCAGAAATTGATGATTTGCAGACAGAAATTGATGATGCTTATGCAGACAATAACACCTCATTAGCACAGCAAAAGACTACTTTGCGTACACAGCGTATTTCAGAACGCCAAGACATTATCGATCATGGTGAATCTAATTTCAGTCCACTTAGCTATAGCCAAGGCCGCATTCAGGCAGAAATTGATGACATCAATCTGCGGCTACAAAATATCGGAGACAACCAAACTAATCAGCAGGTGGATACACAAATAGCGTTCCTTGATGCAAAGAAAGCACAGCTCAATCAAGGCCAAGTTGATATTATCAAATTGGGTGATCTCTATGCTGCTACCGGTAGTGTTTATATCGAAGCTGATAACCTATACGGGTCATCTGGGGAAATTGAATCTAAAAATTCAGCGCGCATTGAAGTGCGTAATGACTCAAATAGTCCACTAAAATTATCAAAGATTGAAATTCCAAATGATAAAGGCGGTCTTATCTACTTCAATAATCAGAAGATGCTCAGCGATAGCGACATAAGCCGCCAGAACAGAAATAGTGGCAACACTAATTTCACACTCACAACCAATCCAGGGAGCTTCACATCTGAGGTGATTGTTAGAAGCCGCTTTGATCCAAACACTACACAATATAACCCCGATAGTGCAGATATTAAGGCGCCTGAGTTGTTGATTAATGGAAATATCGAAAACCGTGGTGGCCTGGTTGATATCAAAAATAAGTACGGTTCAATTTTCCAAGATAATGCGTCTATCAATGCAGGTGAACTGAAATTGACTTCAGGTGGGTCAATTTTCATCCAAGGTAAAGATGACGGCATAACCAATCTCGGGCCTCATCCGTCCGCTACAATTAGCTATGATGATGCTCGTGAAAATGACATCGGGGTGGGAGCCATTGGCACGTGTTCAGATTCACCAACATTCTGGTTCTTTAGCCCATCTTCATTGCCATGTAAGATAGCAAATCCGACTGTTGACCAGACTGATTCCGCTCTTTCTGCAGAGGGTAAAATATTTGTTGTTGCAAATACTGTTAACCTTAACGGTCTTGTTCAGTCCGGCATTGGTCAGAAAAATGTTCAAATTGGTAATTTTGCTGCTGACCCATTTGCCGCATTTAATGACACATTAGCGACGTACGACACAAATAGCGATGGAATGTTAGACACCACTGAATACGCTGACAATAATAATAATGGTGTTTTTGATATTGGTGACCTAACAGGCAAACTGAAAATTGACAATAGTTCAAACGATGGTGTGTTCTCAGGAACTGGCATAAATCGTGAACTTACAGGTCTGTTTGATGCATATTACAACGCCGATGAAGGAGTTGTAGAAGTTTCCACAATGGAGGCGAGTGGCGGTGAAATATTCATTGCTGGTA